>JAGAYQ010000100.1 GCA_017940445.1 Pyramidobacter sp.
CGTCCGCGACACGCTGGCCATCACAGACCGCGCCTATATCATCTATCAGGGCGAGATCAAGGTGAAGGGCAGTTCTGAAGAGATCGCCAACGATCCGTTTGCCCGCAAGTATTATCTGGGCGATTCGTTCCACCTCGATTAAGGAGACGCTGATTAATTCGCCCGCGACCTGCCGGGGCTTTCGTTGCCTGGCTGTGTCGAAGCTCATCACCATAGCCCCGCTATGCCTCTTCGCTTCTCCTTGCCAGACAACGAAATCCCTCGGCAGTTCATCGGGCTCATTTAATCAGTGTCTCCTTGGTCGTCTTCAAGAAGCTCGATCGTCTCGGTGCTTCCGGCAGCGATCAATGCGGCGACCTGCTTTGCGGCGTTTGCGGCCGGCTCGCTCAGACCAATGAAAAAATCCGTGCTCTCCGGCTGGATGGCGATGACCGTCGCCGTGCAGCCGGGGGGCAGTGCTTTTTCCAGAAGTTCGTCCAGCGGCAGGTCGTGGCTGGTAAACGTGGGGGAGTCGATGCGCGACAGCGGAAAGCGGCGCACGCTCCCGGGAGGCAGCCCCATATCTGAAGCGTCGACGAGGATGAACGTCTGCGGCTGTTCGCGTGCGAGCGTGCCGAGGTAGTTCCCCGGCGCCAGTTCGCAGCTGCGCAGAGAAAAACCTTTCGGAGCTTCTTCCTGAAGCAGGCGGATCACTTCCAGGCCTGCGCCGTCGTCTTTCAGCAGCGGATTGCCAAGTCCCCAGACTGTCGTGTGGATGTTCATGCGATGGTCTCCTTTGTTATAGGTGTCGGCCGGATAAAGGCCCCTTGACCGGGAGCGTTTCTCCCGAAAAAATTGATCGTGCAGGAGGCCTTTTTATGGCACAGCAAAAATCGGGCAACATGATCCGCAACGCGCTGACGATGATGGTCGGCACATTTTCAAGCCGCATCCTCGGACTGCTGCGCGAGGTGATCACGGCGGCCTGGTTCGGTGCGGGGCGCTCGCTCGACGCGTTTTTTGTGGCGTACACGATCGCCAATCTTGGCCGTCAGCTGCTGGCTGAGGGCGCGCTGTCGGCGGCATTCGTACCCGTGTTCTCGCAGGTGCTGGCCAAAGACGGCCACGCGCGCGCCGAGCGTCTGGCGCGTCAGGCCCTGACGGTGATCCTCGTCGCAGCTTCGCTTGCCGTGGGGCTGGGGATGCTGCTCAGCCCGCAGCTGACGTCGCTCATTGCGCCGGGCTTTGATGCTGAAAAGACGGCGCTGGCGGTGTCGATGACGCGGGCGATGTTTCCGTTCCTGCTGCTGATTTCCGTTGCCGCGCTGGCGATGGGAGCGCTCAACAGCATGGACAGCTTTTTTGTGCCGGCTGTCGCTCCTGCTCTCAGCAACGCTGTGTATATTACGACCGTTTTCCTCTGTGCGTCAAGCTGGGGCATAAACGGCCTTGTGCTGGCCGTTCTCCTGGGCGGTGCGGCACAGCTGGCGCTCCAGTGGTTTTGGGCGGCGAAGAAGAAAAGCATGCTGCTCATCCCCGCCCGGCCGCGTCTGGATGATCCCGAACTGCGCAGGATGATGGCGCTGTTTCTGCCATATGCGGCGGGCCTGTCGCTCAATCAGCTCAATCCCGTGCTCAGCCGGCTGTTCGGTTCATTCTTGAGCGATGGCGCTATTTCGATGCTCAACTATTCCAACCGCGTCATCCAGCTGCCGCTGGGGCTGGTGGTGATCGCTATTTCTCAGGCGGTGCTGCCCGAACTGGCACGCTGCGTCAGCCAGGGCGACGAGGTGTTTGCCGGCACGCTTCGCGACGCGCTGCGCTTTGCGCTGTTTGTCATCCTGCCGGTGACGCTGGGAACGATGCTGATCTCTCGCGAGACGGTGAACTTTCTGTTCTACCGCGGTGCGTTTGGGCTGGAAGCATGGCGAGGCACGGCTTCAACGCTGTTCTGGTCGGCCATCGGACTGCCCGGCATGGCCTGCTCGACGGTGATCATGCGGGCGCTGTTCGCGCGATCGCTTCCAAAAGCGGCGATGACCACCACTGCGGCCAGCGTGCTGGGAACGCTGGCGTTCTCGGCGGCGCTCACGGGACCGATGAAGATGAACGGCATCGCGCTGGCCAGTTCGCTGGCGTTTTTGTTTTCAAGCGCGGTCGGCGGATTTCTGCTCTGCCGCTCGATGTCTGTGCCGCTGCGTCTGTTTACGCCGGTGTGGCTGTGCAAGACGGGGATTTCCTGCGCGGCGATGGCGGCGGCAGCGTACGGCTGGAAAATGCTCTGGGCGTATCCCTCATCTGCAAATTTGATCATCCGCGGCGTCTGGATTGGAGGAATCTCCATTGTCTGTGCCGCAATTTATGGTATAACTACATTAAAAATGCGCTGCGAGGAGTGGTCGCTCATTCGTCAGGCGCTCAAAAAAAGGAAGAGGTGACCGAAATGAAGAAGTTCATCGCTGCTCTTCTGCTGCTCTGTGCTTGTGCAGTGCTGGGCGGTCAGGCTGAAGCGGCAAAAAAGGACCCGACTGACGATCTGCTGCGTTCGCGCGCTGCGGTCGTGTGGATCGGGGGCAAGCGCATCGGCGATCTGATGGTCGGCGCGGATGCCAAGCTGTACTTCCAGCTGATCGACAGGACTCTGTCGGAGCGCATCTACTCCGACCCGACCAGTTTCCCGGATGACATCCTCTGGAACGCTTCGTACATTGACAAGGCGGCCCGTGCCAAGTGCAACCTCGTCATCCTCGTTTACAAGGCTCTGGTCCCCTGGATCTTCGATCCTGCGAAGATCACGGTCAACGGCGAGCCGATCGACAAGAGGCGTGTCTATTCCAGCCTGCTTGCCATCCCCACGGGCAAGATCGCTTCCGATACGGAAGACGTGATCGCGTTCGGTGTGCCGCGCGCGCTGTGCAAGCCCGGCAGCAAACTGTTTTTTGGCTACGGAGATTACAAGGACGAGCTGATCGTCCCCGGCAAAAAGTGAGGCGTTTTTCTGTATCATGGCTAAACATGTTTTTCGCTGCGTCATCTGCGGCGCGCGTCTTGAAGTCGATTCCCGCCCCGCTAAATGCCCTGAGTGCGGCGCCAAGGCGTTCATCCATGAAGAGGGCGAGTCGCTGAGAAAGAAGTGCAGCTGCACCGGCTCGTGCAGCTGCTGTTCGGGATGCGGCCGCTAGACCGTTTCCTGACGCTGGGAATCGAAAGCAGCTGCGACGACACATCTGTCGCGGTGCTCGAAGGCCCCCGCACGATCCTGAGCTGGAACATATCCAGCCAGACGGAGCGTCACGCGGCATTCGGCGGCGTCGTGCCCGAATACGCCTCGCGGATGCATCTTGAGGCTATTTTGCCGCTTACCCGCGAAGCGCTGGCCGAGGCCGGCGTCAGCGATCCGGCTAAAGAACTCAGCCTGATCGCTGTCACTCGCGGTCCCGGACTGATGGGCTCGCTGCTTGTCGGCGTGATGACTGCCAAAGCGTTCGCGCAGGCCTGGAACGTCCCGATCGTTGGCGTCAACCACCTCGAAGGCCACATCTTTGCCAACGTCGTCGATCATGAAGACCTGAAATTCCCGTTCCTGTGCATGGTCGTCAGCGGCGGTCACACCGAGATCGTGCTCGCGCGCGCTTCGGGGGACTATCAGATGCTCGGCGCCACCCAGGACGACGCAGCCGGTGAGGCTTTTGACAAAGTGGCGAAAGTGCTCGGCCTGCCGTATCCCGGCGGTCCTGTCATCGACCGGCTGGCGAAGCAGGGCAGCGCCTCGGCGTTTCATTTTCCGGCCGTGTTGCCCAACATCGAGGGGCTCAATTTCAGCTTCAGCGGCCTGAAAACGGCTGCCATCAACCAGATCAACCACCTGCGGCAGAAGGGCGATGTGCCTGTCGAGGATTTCTGCGCGTCGTTCCAGGCCGCCGTGGTGCGCAACCTGATCACGCGCCTGGAGCAGGCTGTGGAGCAGACCGGCGTGAGAAACGTCGCTATCTCCGGCGGCGTGGCGGCCAACAGTGCCTTTCGCGATGCCGTCGCTTCGCATCCCGGCTGGAACGCCTTTCTGCCGTCGAAGATGTTTTGCACCGACAACGCTGTCATGGTCGCAGCGGCCGGCTACGCGGCATTCATGCGCGGCGAGCGCAGCGACATCTCCATGGGGCCTGACCCGGCGCTTGATTTTGGCGAAGACGAGGTGATCTAGCATGAAGAGAAAGAAATCCCGAAA
>JAGAYQ010000101.1 GCA_017940445.1 Pyramidobacter sp.
GAAGGCCTCCTGAGCAGCGTGCAGCAGCGCGTGCATCTCAGAGGTCGACTTGCGCACGACGCCGCTGTTCAGGGCAGCGCCGACAAGGGCACGGCTGACTTTCATCGACAGGTCGCCGGAGATGCCGCCCACTTCCGTGGCTACGCTGCGCCATCCGCAGTTCAGCAGCGTCTCCTTGATGCGGCGCTCTTCGCTGATGTCATCCGACATCGCCAGATACAGCGCCGCTTTCGCAACGTCACCCAGACTCGTGATGCGCATGTTCACCGTCGTGCTGCACACGGCGTCGATGCTCTCATCGCCCGGTGCAGCCACGCTTTCAGCGGGCGCGGGTTCCTCCTCCGCCTCCGGCGCCGGAGAAACGACAGAACCGATGACCGCGCCCAGCAGCGACGATCCCGTTTTATCTTCAGGCATCCGTTCCTCGCCTCCAAGCTCAGAGGTTGTATTTTTAAAGATCTCGTTCCAGTTCATCCACACATTCCCATCCTTCCCAGTGTTTCCCCAAAAACGCGCGGCGCTGTCGGGCGCCTGCAGTCGCGCCCGATTGGGGCGCGACGATCGCGATTTGCCTTTGAATCGCGAAAGAGTATTATTTGGCCTCGGACTCCTTCTCGACGTATGACTTGCCCGAGCCCATCAGCACGCCGACCATTTGCAGCGGCTCCACATTGTCGCAGACGATCTTCAGAATGCCAGCGATCGGCATCGAAAGCAGCGCTCCGGCCACGCCCCACAGCCAGCCCCACATCAGCAGCGAGATAAGGATGATCACGGGACTCAGATTCATGCTGTCGCCCATCACCTTGGGCGTGATGATGTTGCCGATCGTCTGCTGAACGGCCAGGATCCAGCCGACTGTCCACAGCACCTGCGGCGCAACACCCAGCATTGCCGCGCTGGCATCCGGCTGGAACTGGACGATCGCGACGAGGATCGGCGGGATCGAAGCGATGATCGATCCGACCGTGGGGATAAAGTTCAGGAAGAAGGCCAGCACGCCCCACGTCGGCGCAAAATCGACGCCGATCTTTTCCAGTCCGGCCCAGACCAGCAGTCCGGTCGCCCCGCTGATGAGCGTCATCACCGTGATGAAACGGGCGATCTGGCCAGAGATCGAATCAAGAATGGTCATCACCTGGGCACTCTTCTGCGGGAACGCCTTGCGCATCTTCACCTCGACATAGGGCGAGCCGAGGAGGATGAACAGCAGGAAGACAACGACCATCACGGCCTTTGAAAGGATGTTGATGACCGAGCCGGAATAGCTGATGATGTACGATCTCAGCGTCCCGCCCCAGTTCACGCTGTTCAGGTCAAGTCCGGCCGAGAGGACAGGATACTTGGCAGAAAGATGATTCCAGATCTCGCGCAGCTGTTCATAATACTCCACATACTTGTCGGCCTGCCCGACAAGAATCTGACTGACGAGGCGGCCGCCCTGCCCCACGGCATAAAGCAGCAGCGCCATCAGGACAAAAGTCGTCAGCATGCTCGGCACTTTCAGGCGGGACATGAACCGCACGCCCGGCGCCATCATGTACGACAGGATCCACGCGATAAACAGCGGAATAAACACACCCTGCGTCGCCTGAAGCACAAAGCCAACAGCGATCACCGTCAGCACGGCAACGCACCCAGTCACGATCTTGATGTCCTTCATCTCTGTAACGACTCTCCTTCTGAATGAATTATTGCTCACACGCTCATGTTCCCAGGGACAGCCAGACTGCCTCTGCCTACCAACGACCGGCGGCGGACCGAACAGCGCAAAAACGGCTCCGGCCGACGCAATTCGTACGAAATACCTTGTTATTATAGCCGCTTTTCTGCTTAAAAAAAAGGACGCCTTTGTAAAAAGGCGTCCTTTTTTTATTATCATTTTTCAGTTGATTGTCGCCAATACTCTTTAGTCAGCAGCAAAGACCGTCTGCTCGGTGACGGGGGTCTGCAGCGCCTTGAGAGCGCGCGTGACCAGACCGTAGCGGAGCTTGTACTCCTCCTCGGGCGACAGGTTGGGATTGCCGAGCGGGTGAGGAATGGCCACGGTGGGGATCAGACGGTTGGCGCCGACGGAGAGGGAGATGGGGACGATCGTCAGCATGTGAACGACAGGGACATCCGCGTTTTCTTCAATAGCTTTGACCATCGTTGCACCGCAACGAGTGCAGGTGCCTCAGGTCGATGTGAGGATGACCGCGTCAACCTTGCCTTTCAGCTTCTGGCCGATTTCTGTGCCGAATCTCTTCGCGTTGGCGACGCCGGTGCCGTTGCCGACGGTGGCGTAGTAGTAATCGTACAGCTTGCCGATCTTGCCCTCTTTTTCGAGGTTGCGCATCACGTCGACGGGCAGCACGCGGTCGGGATCTTCGTTGGCGTAGGTCTGATCATAGCCGCCGTGAGCGGTCTGATACTTGCCCTTCTCCAGGTTGTCCACGCCGGCGATGCAGTACTCGCCGTAGTTCTGAGCGCTGGAAGCAGCGATGTGGTCGGGGTTGCCGAACGGAACGATGCCGCCGGAGGTGACCAGAGCGATCGTCGCCTTGCTGATGTCGGCGATGGCGGGGCGCGGCGTGACGCGGTCGAACACGGGCATCTTGTACTCGGTCTCGAACTCCTCGCCCTTGAGCTTGGCGATCAGCATCTTCACAGCGCGCTCGGCGCCGACTTCGTCATACATCTTGTTGACGCGGACGCCGCGCTCGATGTAGCCTTCGGCCTTGGGCGTGCCGATCGCTTCGCCCTTCATCTGGCGGACGAGGATGCTGACCATCGGCGGGACGGCCTTGCCCATGCCGCGGGCGCTGTCAGCCGCGGAAACGATGTAGGTGTACTTCTTGTACAGGTCAACGCCGGGGTTTTCCACGTACATGGCGGAGACGGTGGGGATGCCCAGCTTCTCGCCGACAGCCTTGCAGACGGCGCCGCAGGCGGTGCCGTAACGGCCGGCGTTGAAAGCGGGACCGGCGATGAAGCCGTCGGCGCCGAACTTCTTCACGGCCTCGACAACGAAGTCGGAAGCGCTGTCCATGTTCTCGGCGAAGTACGAGTCGCCGCAGATAACGGTGGCAACGATCTCGGCGTCGCTCTTTTTGAAAAAGTTGTTGAGCGCCAGACCGGGGCCGACGATGCCTTCGCGCACTTCGGGCGCGATGTCGGCCTTCTCTTCTCCGCCGATGCCGGCGAAGAACTGGTTGATGTAATGAACTACTTTGTAAGTCATTCTTTGCCCTCCTTAGAAAATTTTTTCCTGTTGGAAAGGGGCCTTAGATGGTGTACGCGCCCAGCTTGGTGAAGCCGACTTCGCTGGTCGATCCGGTGATGATCTGAATCTCGGCGAAGATGCTGCCGTCTTCCTTGAGCGAGCCGAAGAAGCCGCCGGCCATCACATCGGCAAACTGGATGTCGCCGATGATCTTGTCCATGGGCGGAAGCGTGATCGTCGCGTTGGCGTTGCCGGCGGTGACGCAGGCGTCGCCCTCGGGGCACGTGTCAGCCAGCGACTGCGAAGCGCCGTCGCGGTTGGCGTATTCGTCGGTGACGAGCACGGTCTTGATGCCCTGGCGTTCGCACTTCCAGCAGTTCATGACCAGGTCGGCATCGGGGTTGCCGAAGCCTTCCTCGGAGATGACGGCCGCGTCGGCGCCGAGCGTCTTGGCGAGCTTGACGGCGTAGGAGCTGCTGCGCTTCTTGTCGGCAAGCGTGACGTTTTCGTTGGTGATGACGACGCCGACGAAGTTGAGATCCTTGCCGTGATGCTCGTACAGGCTCTTGATGATGGGGTTGTTCTGGTGCACGTAGGTGCTGTTCTTGTCGCAGGCAGAAACGCAGTTGCCCGAGCAGATGGCGCCGTCCATGACCTCGGTGGCGTTGATCATCGAGGGGATGATCTTCTTGGCGTCGACGCCGTAGACGTAGGTGTCATGCAGCAGGCCCTGAGTCTGGAGCATGTAGATGTAGGCGACCTTCGGCAGGCCCGGATAAGCGGCCAGAGCGTCCTTGTAGCTGGGCGACTCGTAGGTCTCGACCTTGTCGGCGGTGAAGCCGGCCTTCTTGATCTGCTGAGCGATGAACGTCGCCGCCTTGAGGCCGGCCATACGGCAGCTGGTCTCGCGGTTGTGGTTCTCCAGTCCCTCGACGGGATGCAGGACGACCACGATGTTGCAGGTCTTCGAGAACGGCGTCAGCTCGGCGCCGGGGCCGGACATGTCGATGATGCCTTCCTGCGGAGCGACAAGGCGTCCCGTGGTGACAACGGCCGCGCCCTCAAGCACGAGCGTGGAGCCCTCGCCGACGGTGTCGACATCGCCGATCATGCCGGGGAACACTTCGTTGCCGGCCGACAGCTTGCATCTGGGCTCGACCACATCCTTCACGGGCATGATGCGGGTCTTCTCGCCGGGGTGAGCCAGTTCGACATCGACGCCGGCAAGACGGTCATCGTCGCTGAGATGGTCGATGATGGCCTGCTTGTTGACGGTGAGCACGCCGTTTTTAACGGAGAACTCGTCGCCAAAGACGACTTTGGTGATTTTTACCTTTTGGAGTTCAAGCTTCAAGATAACTCCTCCCTTCTGGTATTTCCCTTGCTCCTGATTCCAGGAGCCCCTCCGCCGCAAAGGCGGATGCGCGCAGTGCAGTTTGTATTGACGCCCACGGACGCTCGCCGCTTTCCCGCTCTGCCCAGCGCGAAAGGAGAATGCCGTGGATAATACACTAATAGATCAGACCGTTTTTGAGGAGCGTTTCCTTCATCAGCTCATAGTCGATCTCGGAACAGTCCCTGAGCATCCGGGGCGGCGTGAGTGCCGGGGTGAGCGGACGGGCGCAGCTCGTATACACGCCCATGGCCTCCTCGATCAGACGCAGGCCGTACTCGTCAAACGGCGCCTTTTCGTCCTTCTTGAGCAGCAGCGTGCGGAACGGCTGCTGATGAGGGCGGAAGTTGCCGTACAGAGGATGGTTCTGCAAAAGCCAGCCGAGATGGATCAGGTCGCGTCCGGCCGTGATGATCTCAACGCCCGCTGCGCCTTCGCGATAATCGACGGGAAGGTCGTCGCGGTCTTTGTAGCGCGGATTGTTCGTGAGCAAAATAAAACGACAGGACACACAGTTCACCTCTCTTCGGCTCACATGTGTCTCTGTCGTACGATCAGATCGCGTATGTTCAGAGCAGCGTCAGATACGGGATCCTTGTGCCTGAGAGTTTCCGCAAAATGATGCGTTGCCCCTTCGGCGCCGCGCTCGCGAAATCGGCGCAGACTCTCTCCCGTCCTTCACTCGCTGGTTTTATTTTACAGCTATTAAAAAAAATATCAAGCGTCAGGCCGGACTTTCGATCGTATTTTTTATGAATGAGCCGCCAAGATAAAAGTATTGGGAATACATCTTCTCGGGCGCTGAGATTGAAATATTTATACGTTCCGCACAAAAAACTTTGCATCAGCGTTTTTCTTGCATCATTTTGTTTCAATCAGGTTCATTATTTCACGAAGATTTCAGAAAAAAATTCTGGCGAAATGTATTGCTTGATTTTCGCGCCGATAATCCGTCATTATTCAGCAAAGAGCGAACCCGGCCGGAATAGCTCCAGCCGGGTTCGCTCTTTTTGTTTTGTCTGACGGGAAGGACTATTCGCAGATTTTCTTGACGTTCTCCTCGATCTGCTCGATGGTGACCGTGTCGCCGGAAAGGCGGGCCACTTCAGCGCCGTCCTTGAAGAACAGGAACGAAGGAAGGCTCATCACCTTGAGGGCCATAGCCACGCGGCGGTTGCCGGAGACGTTGACCTTGCACAGATCGACCTTGTCGGCATACTTCTCGGCAAGGGCCTCGACGCTGGGCATGAGCGCCAGGCAGTGGCTGCACTTGGGGCCCCAGAAATCCATGAACATGGGCTTGGTCTTGCTGGCTTCGATCGCGGCCTCAAAAGTTTCCTTGGTAAGTTCGACTGCCATGAAAAACACTCCTTTAAAAAATCTGATTTTTGCCGGTCGGCTGACTGGCTTCTGAAACAATTTAATTTTATCGCGATCGGCGGCGGCGTCAACCGTAAGAAATGAAGAAGATCGAGCCGCTTCTCAGCGCAAAGATACTGCAAAGTGAAACACGATTCGCCTTCGCCCCGTACAGCGACCTTATTTTGCAAACGGCGTGCAGCGGCGTTTTATCGCGCATGTGCGCGTTTCCTGTCCAGCTTTTGCAAAACAGAATTTTTCGGTTATTTGTCGCAACGCGAAAAAACACGGCAAACGCGTGCACCTCGTTGTATAATACCGCTTGGATTTTTTGAAAGGAGGGAATTGCCGTGTGTCTTGCAGTTCCTCACAGAATCGAAGAGTTATGCGGCGACGGCTCGGCGATCGCGACCGCCGGCCCGATCCGCCGCTCTATCCGCGTTGACGCGCTGCCCGGCGCTCAAGTGGGCGACCTGGTGCTGGTGCACGCGGGATTTGCCATCGAAAAAGTGCGCGAATCGGACGCGGCCGAGCTCGAAGCGCTTTGGGACGAGATCCGCAAAGGAGCCGGCGATGCTGGACAGCTCCCCTTCTAAGGCACGCGCCGTCCTCGAAGCGCTGGCCCGCCGGACCGGACCGGCAACGCTGATGGAAGTGTGCGGCACACACACCGTGTCGATCTTCCGCAGCGGTCTGCGCTCGCTGCTTCCGGAAGGCATCAGGCTGCTTTCCGGCCCCGGCTGCCCCGTCTGCGTCACCGATCAGGCCGACATCGATCAGGCGATCGCCGCCGCGGCAGTCCCAAACGTGACGCTGTGCACCTACGGCGACATGATCCGCGTGCCCGGCCGCGGCGGCTCCCTGCGCGAGGCAATGGGACGCGGCGCCGACGTGAGGGTCGTCATGAGTCCCGTCGATATGATCCCGCTTGCCCAGAAACAGCCGGAGCGCGAGTTCGTCTTTTTCGCCGTCGGCTTTGAGACGACCACGCCGCAGACGGCACTGCTGCTCAAAGAGGCCGATCGCCTGGGCGTGAAGAACATTTCCGTGCTCGTGCGGCACAAGCGCGTGATGCCGGCGCTCGATCTGCTGGCCAATGACGCCGAAACGGGCGTGAAAGGCTTTCTGCTGCCCGGACACGTCTCCACGATCATCGGCCTGCAACCGTACCGCCCGCTGGCGGAGAAGTACGGCATCGCCTGCGCTGTCGGCGGCTTTAAGGGCACGCAGATCCTGCTCGCCGTCGCCTCGCTGCTGTCGCAGATCGCTCAGGGGCAGCCGCGCGTTGTCAATGCCTACCCCGAAGGCGTCCGCGACGAGGGCAACCCCGATGCGCGCGCCCTGATCGACGAATGCTTCCGCCCCTGCGCCAGCGTCTGGCGCGGCCTTGGCCCCATTCCCGACTCGGGGCTGGAGCTGCGCCCCAGTTTTGCGCACCGAGACGCCTGCGCCAGGCTGGGACTGAAAGCGTTCGAAAGCGTGCCCATCCCCGGCTGCCGCTGCGGCGACGTTCTGCGCGGAAGGATCACGCCGGCTGAGTGCCCGCTGTTTGCCCGCGCCTGCACGCCGCAGGAGCCTGTCGGCCCCTGCATGGTCTCATCAGAAGGAAGCTGCGGCGCCTGGTACCGCTACGGCCGCACAGGAGGAAAGCTATGAAAGAACTCATCTCGCTCGGCGAGGGCAGCGGCGGCCGTCTGACCGCCCAGCTCATCGCCGGCATCATCGAAAACTTCGGCGCTCAGAACGGCCAGAAGGACGGCTGCGAAGACTGTACGTTCGTCGAAGGCAGTCTCGCCGTCACCACCGACAGTTTCACCGTATCGCCGCGTTTTTTCCCCGGCGGCGACATGGGGCATCTGTCCATCTGCGGCTCCACCAACGATCTCGCCGTGCGCGGCGTGCGTCCGCAGTGGCTGACGATGGGCATGATCATCGAAGAAGGCCTGCCGCGCGAAGAGCTGCACCGCCTCGTCAAATCCGCTGCCGCCACCTGCGCGCAGCTTGGCGTCACGCTCGCCGCCGGCGATACAAAAGTCGTCCCCAAAGGCGCTGCCGAAGGCGTGTTTTTCAGCGTCACCGCACTGGGCCATTCCGTCACTCCCCAGCCGCTGGGCATGGACCGTCTGAAAGACGGCGACGCCCTCATCCTCACCACCTCGCCCGGGCGGCACGGCACCGTCATCGCCGCACTGCGCTACGGCCTTGACCTCGGCGGACTGGAGAGCGACTGTGCGCCCCTGTGGCCGCTGCTGGAGCCGCTTCTGCCCCTGCCCGGCCTTCACTGCATGCGCGACTGCACGCGCGGCGGCCTCGGCACCGTGCTCTGCGAGTGGGCCGAATCCACCGGTCTGGGCATGGAGATCGAGGAAGAAGCGCTCGTCCTGCATCCGTCGGTGACGGCCATCTGCGACATCCTCGGCTTCGATCCGCTCTATCTGGCCAGCGAGGGATGCGCGCTCATCGCCTGCGCTCCCGAAGATGCCGACACCGTCCTTTCGCGCCTGCGCGCTCATCCCCTCGGCCGCGAGGCGGCCCTGATCGGTCATGTCACCGCCGAACACGGCGGGATCGTCGGCATGAAAACATCGCTCGGCGGCACCCGCATCGTCGACATGCCCATCGGCGAGATCCTGCCCCGAATCTGCTGATACAAACAGCGCCCGGTCTCATTGCGAGACCGGGCGCTGTTTTCTATTCTGCTGACCGTTTCGCTTCGCGGAAGCGGTCGAGGCGCAGGGTGTTCATGATGAAGTCGATCGAGCCCTGGATGCCGTAGTTAGCGCTGTTGAAGCAGAGGTCGTAGTTCTCGGCCGCGCCCCACTTGCGTCCCGTATAAAACCGATAATACGCCGCGTGCACACGGTCGACGCGGCGGATCATCGCCCGCGCTTTTTTCTCGTCGATGTGGTTGACGGCCATGACGCGCCGTATGCGCAGATCTTCCGGCGCGGTGATGAAGATGCTGATGTGCGGCACGCGCGCGTTGGCGAGCACTACATCAGCGCAGCGGCCCATGACGACGAAATCCTGACGCTTCGCCATGTCGCAGATCAGCCCGCTCTGGCTGAAAAACACCGCGTCGCGCGCGGGCAGTCCGTGATAGCGGCTGATCTGACGCAGCTTTTCGCGCAGCGTCGTGCGCTGCCGGACGCGCTCAAAGATGCTGCCCGCCTGCTTCGCACTGCCGCCGAACAGGTCGGCCACACCGTCCTGCTCCGCTTCCAGGCGCCGGATGACAGCGGCGAAGATCTCCGCGTCGTAATAGTCCACCTTCAGCCGATCCGCAAGCATGAAGCCGATGTCGCTCGCTCCCGCGCCGCACGAGCGGCTGATGCAGATGATCAGCTTCTGCCCCGGCTGAAAGCGGTTTTCCAGATGCAGCTCATTGAGCCGCGCGTTTTTCTCGTCGAGGATGTCCGTGCTCGCCAGTCCGGACGGCAGCTGCGACAGCTCGTGCAGGACAGCATTGTATTCCGTGAGCAGACGGAAGTGATCGTCACCGTCGGGCAGCGTTCGGGCCATGTTGCCGATCAGCGCCAGCGAGTTGCGCCCCCGACTCGCCTTTCACGTCGCGCATCAAAGACGCCAGCTCGGCCACGCAGCGGTCGCGGTCGGCTCCAAACACGCGGCCCAGCGACGACCCCAGCGTCTCGTAGACGTCAACGTCAAGGTCATAAATGCGCGCAGCAAGGTCAAGGAAATACTGCTTATCGTACTTTTTCTGTTCGCTCATCGTGCGCGCCTCCTACCTGAAAAACACCAGCATGTCCAGCAGAAACACCGGCACAAGGCAGCCGAGCGACCATTTCATGTAGCCGAAAAACGACGGCATCGAGACGCCGTTCTCCTCCGAGATCGACTTGACCATGAAGTTCGGCGCGTTGCCAATGTACGTATTCGCCCCCATAAACACCGCTCCAGCCGACACAGCCTCAAGCAGCCTCACCGGCACCAGGCCGAGCGACGTGCTCACGCCGGCCGGCTCTCCCAGCGCCCCTGCCGCCGTGAGGAACACCAGATACGTCGGCGTGTTGTCCAGAAAGCTGGAAAGCGCCCCCGTCGCCCAGAACATCTCCCACGGCTTTGTGAGCGCCATCTTGCCGCCGTACTCGCGCAGCAGCATCAGCGCCGGCTGCATCGTGATGAAAATGCCGATGAACAGCACCGCCACTTCCCTGATCGACGCCCAGGTAAAGTGATTCTTGCGCCGGTTCTCGGGATTGGTCGTGGCAAACGACAGCCACGCCGCAGCAAGGATCATCGCAATCTCGATCAGCGCCGGATACGTCAGCTTCACATTCTCCATCACGCGGATCCCGGCCGCCGCCCCCGTTTCGTCCTGAAACGCGGACAGGTTCGGCAGCACGCCGCTGGCGATCACCGCAGACACGATCATGACGATAAAGATCAGATTGTGAGCACCGCCGACTTTCAGCTCCGTGCCCGGAGCGCTGATGTCCGGCCGGCGACCGCGCATCACGTCGCGGCGGTAATAATGCAGATCAATAGGATAAAACACCGCACTCAGCACGATCATGTTCAGCAGCATCGGCGCAAACAGGTGCAGACTCCAGAAAAAAGGCACCCCGCGCATAAAGCCCATCAGCAGCGGAGGATCGCCCAGCGGCGTCAGACAGCCGCCCAGATTCGACACCAAGAAGATGAAGAAAATCATAATGTGCCCCTTGTGCCGCCGCCACGAGTTCATCTTGATCACCGGACGGATCATCAGCATGCTCGATCCCGTCGTGCCAATCACGCTCGACAGCAGCGTCCCCATCGTCAGCAGGACGATATTCACGCGCGGCGAACCGGCCAGATCCCCCTCAAACGTGATGTTGCCGGCCACACAGTACAGACCGAACAGCAGCACGATAAACGACACATAATCGTTCAGCAGCGTTTCCGCCGCCAGCTCAGCCGTCTGCTTCGCGCCCAGCACCGGCACGCACAGCGCAAGCGCCGCGCATGCCCAGGCGATCACCGCTTTCGGCTCGTTCTTCTCCCACCACTCCGAAAAAAGCACCGGTCCCAGCGCCACGCAGGCGAGCAGACCGGCGAATGGAATACAAAGCCACACAGGAACATTCATACTTCAAACACCGCTTTCCAAAAATCACAGAGGCGGCCGCAGCCGCCCCTTTTGTACCCGCGATATTCTAGCCGTCAGCACCGCCGTTGTCAAACAAACGTATACAAAAAAATCGCCGCTCAGCGCTCAAGATACCGACAACTGCACAGTAAAGATGCCGCTTGTTCATGGACGACTGTGATAAGCCCCTCGAAAAATATTCCTTCTCACTATCATACCTTTTGCTTTCAAAGCATGCTTTCTATTTCTCTTCAATATAGCCATTCAGCCTTCTTAAGGCAGTCAACTTATTGGATGTTCGCTTCTTCTTTATATGTATGTTTCCCAACTGAAAAGATATTTAAGTTATCCCCCAAGAGCACCATGTTTTGCTAAATCACGATTTACTAAATCACGATATAGTTTTATTTTCGCTATTTATCATCCTGGACTCGCGCGCCGTATTCTTTTATAATTGTCTGGCGAGGTGAGGATGATGCAGGCTGTTGGGCAAAATGGCGCAGCGCTTTCGTGGCGGCCGGAATTTGACCGCTCGAAACGGTCGCTGTATCTGGAGCTGGCGGCGTGTCTTGAGCGCGATATTGCCGCGGGCGTCCTGCGTCCGGGCGCGAAGCTGCCTCCGCAGCGCGAGCTGGCCGATACGCTGGGCGTGAACGTGAGCACGGTGTCGAAAGCGTTCAAGCTGTGCGAGCTGAAAGGACTGCTGTCGGCCACAGTGGGCAGCGGCACGTTCGTAGCGTACAGTGCGCTCACGGGGCGTGAGCTGCTGCAACGGCCCCGGGGGAAGCGCGTCATCGACATGGCTCAGGCTCTGCCGGATGACTCGGCAAATCATGTGCTGGCACAGATGGCTTCGGAGCTGTTTAAAAGCGGCGAGGCCGACGCGCTGTTCAGCTTTCACGCCCAGGGCGAGGACGAGTGGCAGAAGGACGCGGCGGTGAAGCTGATGGAACTGTGCGGTCATGCCACGCACCGCGACCGCATCCTGTTCGCCAACGGCGGCCAGAACGCGCTGTCAGCGATCCTCGCATCGCTGTTTCCGCGCGGGGGCAAGCTGGCCGTGGACGATCACACGTATCCCGGCGTCAGGTCGGCGGCGGCAATGTTCGGCGTCAAGCTCGTCCCGGTGCGGACAGGGGCGCAGGGCATGGACCCTGCTGACCTGGCACGCGTCTGCCGCACGGAAAAGATCACCGGCGCGTATCTGATCTCCGCCTGCCACAATCCCACCACGGCGACGATGCCCGAAGAGAACCGCCGCGAGATCGCCCGCGTGCTGCGCGAAGCCGACGCGCTGCTGATCGAGGACGGAACGTATCAGCTGATGCACGGCGGCGCGCGCGCCGTGGCTGATTTTGCGCCCGAGCGCAGCCTGTACATCGCCACGCTGTCAAAGGTGATCGCCCCGGGAATGCGCGCGGCCTGCCTGTCGTCTCCTGAGTCGTGCAAGGCCCGCGTATCCGACGCGCTGTACAGTTTAAACGTCGGCGTGGTGCCGCTGATGGCGGAGCTTGGCGCGCGCGTCATCGCCTCAGGCCAGTTCGAAGGGATCACGGCCGCTCACAGGGCGGAGACGGCTCGCCGCAGTGCCGTCGTGCGCGGATTTCTGCCGGATTCCGTCTGCGCAGGCGGCGACGCCGACATCTACCGCTGGCTCTCGCTGCCAGAAAAGTACACGAGCGCGCAGTTTGAGCGGCTGGCGCTGGAACGCGGCGTGGGCGTCCTCGCAGCCGAGCGCTTCACCGCCGGAAAGACGCCGCCGGCGCGAGCAGCACGGGTTGCTTTCTGCACGCCAAAGTCAGACGAAGAGCTGATCCGCGGTCTGTGCATCCTGTCCCGTCTGCTGAAGGAATGAACGCGCCCGCACAAAAACATTGTTCGCCACACAATATTTCTATTGCGTGGCGATTTTTTTTGGCTTATAATGCGCGACAGGAAAAAATTCTCATAAAAAATGAGCGCGAATTATTTTCGTTTTTGTTCCCCAGAGAACGAAGTTTTTCAGCGCGTATGCTTTTTTGATGGAGGTCGTATCGATGAAAAAATTCGCTTTTACGCTTGCGGCCCTGCTTCTCGTTTCGCAGGGCGCGTTCGCGGCGCTGCGCGTTGCCACAGCGAGCACATATCCGCCGTATGAGTTCATCAACGAAAAGGGGCAGCTCGACGGTTTTGACAAGGATCTGATGGAAGCCATCGGCGCACGTCTGGGCGAGAAAATCGAATGGCTCGACACGGGCCATTATGACATGGTCATCCCCTCGCTGGTCACCAACCGCGCCGACGTGATCGCTGCCGGCATGAGCGCCACGCCCATCCGCGCCCGGCGCGTGCTGTTCACCGAGCCGTACGTGCCGACGATGGCCGCCTTCGTCACCGCGCCGTCGCACACGGTGAACAAACTGGAGGATCTGCGCGGCCTGCGCGGCGCCGTGCCCGTGGGAACCACTCAGGACGTGTTCCTCACCCCCAAGGCAGAGGCCGGCGGCTTTTCGATCAAGACGTTCGCCAAGATCGAGGAATGCGTATGGGACATCGTCACCGGCCGCACCGACTTCACGCTGATGGACGTGCCCGTCGCCGAAAAGATCATGGAACTGCCCGCCTTTAAGGGCAAGATCACGCGCGGCGAATCGTTCCGCCTCACGGGAGCAGGCAAAGCGCTGGCCGTCCGCCTTGACGACACGGCACTGAAAGCCCGGCTTGACGGAGCGCTCAACGCGATGGAAGCCGACGGCTCGCTCGACGCTCTTAGAGCAAAATGGGGACTGGGCCGCAAATAACTTCGATCAAACTATAAATGAAAACACAGGGGCTGATCCGATTTCGCCAATCGAGTCAGCCCCTGTGTTTTTTAAGTTTAAGCTGCCAAAATGCCTCGGAGTTGCTTCATGATTTCCTCCGCTTTACCGTATAGGAGCGTGACACCCCGCTGCTCAGCTGCAAGTTCAAGAGCACGCCTAACATGCACGTTTCGAGGGAGATTATGCAAGGCAAAAACGCGCATTCCCTGTCCCAGAGCTTTCAGTGAATTCATGTCCGCACGAAACTGCGGCAGAGAGGAAAAACTTACGTTTTCATAGTTTTTCGCTTGGATGAAAATATTAATCCGGCCATCCTTCAGCCACACATCAAGATCGGTTCTGCCCCGCTTGAC
>JAGAYQ010000012.1 GCA_017940445.1 Pyramidobacter sp.
GACGATGCCGCCGCCCAAAATGACGACGTTCATGCCGGGGGCGCCGGCGAGTCCGCCGACAAATTTGCCCTTGCCGCCGTTGGTCGAAAGCATCGACTCGAGGCCGAAGAGCGCGCCCTGCTTGCCGGCTGCTTCGCAGTTGGGCGAGCCGTAGCGGTGGCTGTCTTCCGCCGTGAAGGCGATGCACTTGCTCTTCAGCAGCGCGTCGACTTCGGCGGGGTGTGCTGCGGGATGGATGCAGGTGAAGACGATCTGGTTCTCGCGGATCAGACCGTACTCGCAGGGCTCGAATTCCTTCACCTTGGTGACGAAGTCGGCCCGGGCATAGATCTCTTCCATCGTGCCGACCAGTTCCGCGCCGGCTTTTTCGTAAGCTTCATCCGAAAAGCCGCAGCGCTCGCCCGCGCCCTTCTGAACCAGGGCCGTGTGTCCGTCGGCGACGATCGTGGCGATCTCGCCGGGCGTGGCGATGGTACGGTATTCGCCGTTTTTGATGTCCTTCAAAAGTCCGAAAATCATGGGAATCTCCTCCTCTGAAATCTCGCGCGAACAGGTGCGAATAATCTGTCTATAGTTAACAGAATACCATAAAACGCTCGATCTGAAAATAACGCACGGCGATTTTTTTCAGGGATTGAAGCTGTTTTTTCGGGGGGCGATCGGCCGGTGTTTTGCAGGCAGTTTTCTTATTTGTGCGCGAGATGGCGAATGTTTTTGAGATGAGCAGATTTCTCCGTGATTTGGTATTTTCGACAGTGCCGAAATTTGAAAAAAGTGGTATGATACGTATAGCTCCAAAGGAAGGGCATTCCGAATACGAAAGGGGAGAGCGGATGATGGTTCTGAAAAAACTGTTTTTGGCCTGCGCGATAGCCGGCATTTGTGCAGCGGCTGCGGCGGCTGAGCCTGTCGCGGCGACTCAGGCAGAAGGGCTGTCCGCCGCTCCTGTATCTCAGCCGGATGTTCTGGCGCCTTTCGAAGGCTGGAATAGCGAAAATGCCTTCCGGCTCGGTACGCGTGCATCGTTCAGCATCGGCGGGACGGAGTATTATGACCGTAGCGCGAGCGATCCCTCTCTGCGTATGTTTTCGGCAGGGTTGAATTACAATCTGCCGGGCGGCGTGTCGCTGCACGGTGCGTACATCATGCAGGATCTTCCTGACTGGGAGGTTTCTGAGTCGGGCAATGATTCGCCGCGGGCCTGGAAGGTCGGCTTCGGGCTGAGTCAGGAGCGTCTGCGCTTTACCAGTCTGATGGTGGAGTACGGGCAGCTCGGCGCCGGGTTCCGTTTGCCGGGCAATGCGGGGGCGTACGAGAATAATTTCTCCAGTCCTCTGAGCAGCGGCAGGCGCGGCTTTACGTTCAGCGAGGACGCTGACGTTCTTTTCCTGGGGGCGCGTCAGAGGTGGAACAGCCGCCTGAGCACGTTCCAGCGCTATGCGCGCTATGAGGAGCGCAACGCTCCGGGCGTGCGGCAGTGGTCGGTCGGTCTGGGCTATCAGTACAGTCCCGGGCTGTACATGGAGCTGGCGTATGACAATCAGGCGGGCGCGCTTGACGCGAAGGATTACAGCGATAAACGCGTGCGTCTGCGCACGATGATCAGCTTCTGATTGATTTGATGAATGAGAGACGCTCCGCAGGGCTTCCTGCGGAGCGTCTTTTTGTATCGCGGCGAAAGGCTGCACGCTTGTGCCTGTGTTTGCATCATGCTTGTCAGACAGAGTTTTTTCCTTTATTATATCGGTCTGTCTGATGAACTGATTTTGTTCGTGAAGGGAGGCGGGGCTGTGAAGAGGACGGCGAAACTGAGCTCGCTTATCTGTGGTGAGCAGGGAACGAGGACGGGCGCGATCGTCTCGACGATCGTCGGTGCGCTGTCAAAGCCGGTCGGCTATCTGCGAACGCTGATGCTGGCGTGGCTGTTCGGCGCGTCGGCAGGGATGGACGCGTTTTATCTCTCGTTGGGGATTTTCAGCCTGGTCTGTCAGATCGTGCAGAGTGTTGCCGAATCGGCGCTGCTGCCGCGGTTGGTCCGTTTTCACGACGAAGGACGGGCGCGGCAGCTGATGGCTGTCTCGGCAGCGGTCTGTCTGGCTGGAGCTGCCGCTGCCGGCGGGCTGGCCTGGGCTTTTCCTGAAAGCGTCGTGCGCTTTTTTGCGCGCAAGTTCGATGCCGGACGGCTCAATATGGCTTCTCAGATGCTCCGCATCCTCGTCCCCTGGGCGGCGGCGTCGATCTTCCTCAGTCTGCTGGGGGTGTGGAATGTCTTTCGCGGACGGTACAGCCTGAATATCACGCTGTCGTGTCTCGGCTATGCTTCGATGATCCCGATGATCCTGGCGGCATCGCGGCTGTGGGGCGTGTACTCGGTGGCGATCGTGTACAGCGTGATGCTTGTCTGCCTGACGGGCATGGTATGGCGAGTCACGGGGGATTTCCCGCTCCGCTCCGGAGGAACAGCTCTTCCGCCGGGAACGATGCGCCTTGTCGGCCGCGACACGGCGCTGTGCCTTGGCATTGTCGGGGCGAGCAGCCTGTATCAGCTGGTGGATCGGTTTTTTGCGGCCGGCCTGCCGGAGGGGAATATCTCGGCGATCAATTATGCCGGGCAGATCTACATGCTGCCGCTGGGACTGCTTGCGCCGGCGCTGATGATCTATCTCAACCGTGCCAGCGCTCTGGCGGAGGAGCCGGAGACAGCGCGGCGGCATCTTGGCGCGGTGATGAGCATGAGCTGGCTGTATCTGTTCCCTCCATCGCTCGCGCTTGCCGTGCTGGCACGCCCCGTCGTGAAGCTGTTCCTCAGCTATGGCGCGTTTGGAGCGGACGCGGTCGCTATGACGGCGCCGTGCATGTCGGCGGCGGCCTGGGCGCTGCCTCTGCTGTTCTGGGGGCAGCTGCTGTCACGCTATGCCCGCGCCTGCGGTCGGCTGAAGACGATCCTGGCGGTCAGCTGGGGAGCGCTGTTTCTGAACGGAGTGCTTGACTGGGCTTTCGTTCCGTTTTGGGGAGCGCCGGGGCTGTGCGCGGCTACAGGACTGACGTGGGGCGGATCGGCGCTGGTCTATTCGTTTCTGCTCGTACGCGGTTCCCTTGGCGGCGTTATCCAGGATGTAGGAAAAGCGTCGCTGCTGTTTTCGCTGCCCGTTTCACTGCTCGCGATGATCGAGGCTTCGCCGCTCGTGTCGATCCTGCTCGGCGCGGTCCTTCTGGCGGTGTATTTTCTGCTGGGCGAGCGGGCCGGTCTGTTCAATGCCGTGCCCGAAGGATGGCGTCCGCTTGCGCTCGTGAAGCTGATGCTGAGCGGAGCGGGAAGGCTGAGACGCTCAGAAGGCAGCGAGAAGTGACCATGATGCGCTTTGAGGGCGCAAAGTGGGATTTCGCTGCAAAAGACGCGAACGTGAAAAACACGCCTCGGGTACAAGAATAATTTTAAGAAAAAACGCTTTTTTTATGTTCCACCGTGGACAAGTTGCCTTTGCTTTGGTAGAATTCCATAAGACCTGTTCGCTCTTCGACATGGGCGAGCGAAAAAACGAACGTTCGTCTGCGGCCTCTTGCGCCCGTATCGCGCGGAGTCGCCGGCGAAAACGGCATCTCACAGCTGCCGGCGACGGTCCTTTGCGGCGCGGTCGCGGAAGAGAGAACGCAGGCCTGGTTTTAAACCGGCTCCCCTGGGGGAGCATCAAGATTTTCCTGATCAACAGGGAGGAACAGAACAATGGCAAAAGAGAAATTTGAACGCAGCAAGCCCCATCTTAACATTGGAACGATCGGCCACATCGATCACGGCAAGACCACGCTGACGGCCGCCATTTCGGCCGTTCTGAGCAAGGCCGGCTACGCTGAGGAGACCAAGTTCGACCAGATCGACAAGGCCCCTGAAGAGAAAGAGCGCGGCATCACCATCAACATCGC
>JAGAYQ010000102.1 GCA_017940445.1 Pyramidobacter sp.
AAGCCTCCGGGCGGTAAGATTCTGCGCAGGACGATTGCGGCGTGCGCACCGATCACACGCCGATCACATCTGAATATCCAGGGCGGTTCGAGGCATTTGTCTCGATCAAAAAGGAACCGGGTGAAAATCCCGAACGGTCCCGCCGCTGTGAAAGCTGTTCTTTCTCCATGCTCGCCACTGCGCGTTCTGCGCGGGAAGGCGCGAGAAAGATCTCCGGCTCAGTCAGAAGACTTGCCGCCCTGGAAGCGCACAACATCCGCGAGCGACGGAGCGTATGCGAATAACCGTTTTTCATTCGATATGAGAGCGGCTTATCGGCGTATACGGCTCTTTCAGCTTGCGGCTGGAAGAGCCTTTTTTGTACCCAGCGCTCGTCATCATGAAAGGAGCCTATCACCATGTACAACCGCATCAGCAACCGCGAAGTCGAATCAAAAGTCACCACCGCAGCTGCCGCCGCGCAGCTCATCAAAGACGGCATGACCGTCGGCATGAGCGGCTTCACCCTGGCAGGATACCCCAAAGCCGTGCCTATGGCGCTCGCCAGACGGGCCGAGAAGGGCGACAAAGTCCGCATCACGCTGATCACCGGTGCCTCCGTCGGCGACGAGATCGACGGCGAGCTGTCCCGCGCCGGCGTGATCGCCCGCCGCTATCCGTATCAGAGCCACGCCGACCTGCGCGCGCTCGCCAACGACAACAAAGTGGCCTATGTCGACATGCATCTGTCACAGGTGCCGTTTTTCATCAAGAACGGCAACTTCGGCAAGATCGACGTGGCCGTAATCGAGGCCGTCGGCATCGACGAAGAGGGCAACATCATCCCCAGCACCTCGATCGGCTGCTCCAATACCCTGGTGGAATACGCCGAAAAGGTGATCGTCGAGATCAACACCTGGCAGCCGACCAAGCTGGAGGGAATGCACGACGTGTACAGCCCCCGCCGCATGAAGGAGACCGAAGCCATCCCCGTGGTGCGCGCCAACAACCGCGTCGGCATGCCCTACATCCGCTGCCGCCCCGACAAGATCGCCGCCGTCGTGATCACCGACATCCCCGACGGAACGCGCTCGCTGGCGAAAACAGACGCCACCTCGCAGAAGATGGCCGACTTCCTCATCAAGTTCCTTGAAGACGAAGTCGAAGCCGGACGACTCCCCCGCAAGCTGCCGCCCATCCAGTCGGGCGTCGGCAACATGGCCAACGCCGTCCTGGGCGGCTTCCAGAAGTCGAACTTCCGCAACCTGAGCGTCTACTCCGAAGTCCTTCAGGATGCCGTCCTCGACCTGATCGAGACAGAGCGCGTGGCGTTTGCCTCCGGCACCGCGCTGACGATCTCCCCCGAGCGGCTCGACGCGTTCTATAAATCGCTCGACATGTACAAGCACAAGATCTTCCTCCGCCCCGTGGAGATCAGCAACTCGCCTGAGGTGATCCGCCGCCTGGGGCTGATCGCCGTCAACACCGCGCTGGAAGTTGACCTTGAAGGCAACGTCAACTCGACACACATCGGCGGCAACCAGATGGTCAACGGACTGGG
>JAGAYQ010000103.1 GCA_017940445.1 Pyramidobacter sp.
GAAAACCTCTTTTGGGAAAAAATAAATGAGCCGCTGGAACGCAACCGGACTTATGTCGGGGTTCCAACGGCTCATTGCGTATGAGATTATACCACAAAGTCAAAGACAGATTCAAAGCCGACACAAGGACACGAAGAAAAATCAAAAAAACGATCCGCTTGCCGTACATCTCTTTTCGCTGCTCTCATATCGTCTGCGCGCCCGATAGCGGCAGCACATGTTCCACGTAGAAAAAAACGGAGCTCGCCGAAAATGTTCCGGCGGGCTCCCGATCAATCCTGTGCTTTTCCTTTGTGTCTTCGTGTCTGCTTATAACCTGCACGGACTTACAGCGCGGCGCGGTAGATCGCGGCGATGTCGTTCGCGTCGAGCTTGCGCACCACGCCGATGCGGCCGCCGCCGACGGACGCTGCTGATTCGGCCATGCGCACGATCTGCTGCTCAGTCGGCGTGACGCCGAGCTCACGCAGGTTCGTCGGCATCCCGACGCTGCGGTAATAGGCTTCGACCGCCTCGATGCCGGCACGGGCCGTGGCCTCGTCGCTTTCGGCCGGAGCGACGCCCATCACCTGGACGGCAAACTCGGCAAAGCGCTTCGGGCACTCAGGCAGCACGTAACGGGCCCAGCTGCCCCACACAGCGGCCAGTCCCGCTCCGTGAGTGACGTCGAACATGCCGCCCAGTTCGTGCTCGATCTTATGCACAGCCCAGTCGCCGCCGTCGCTGCCGCAGCCGGTCAGGCCGTTGTGCGAAAGGCTTGAAGCCCACATCACCTCGGCGCGGGCTTCGTAGCAGTCAGGATGATCGCGCAGGATCCGGGCATTCTTCATGACCGTCTTCATCAGTCCGGCGGCGATGGCGTCGGTCAGCTCCAGGGTGCCTGAGGCGTTGAACCAGCGTTCCATCGTGTGCATGAGGATGTCGGCGCAGCCGCTCTGCGTCTGAAAATCTGGCAGCGTGACTGTCAGCTCGGGATCCATGACGGCGAAGCGCGGGCGCGACAGGTCGCTCTTGCACGAGCGCTTCAGCCCCGTTTTCTCGTCGGTGATGACGCTGCTGTTGCTCATCTCGCTGCCCGCGGCCGCGATCGTGAGCACCGCGCCGATGGGCAGGCACTTGGCCGGCCTGCGGGTGCCCGCGTCGTCGTACAGCTCCCAGACATCGTGATCAGGCTCGGCAGCGCCGTAGCCGATGGCTTTGGCCGAGTCGATGACGCTGCCGCCACCGACGGCAATCAAAAAGTCGACGCCTTCGCGCTTTGCCAGTTCGATGCCCTCGCGCACCTTGCCCAGATGCGGATTGGGAACGACGCCGCCCAGCTCGACGTGCGCCACGCCGGCCGCATCGAGAGACGCTTTGATGCGGCCGATCAGGCCGGAGGCAAGGGCGCTTTTTCCGCCGTAATGGATCAGTGCCTTGTGCGCGCCGAATGCGCGCGCCAGTTCGCCGGTGCGGCTTTCGACGCCGCGGCCGAAGGCGATTTTTGTAGGGGTGTAATATTCAAAGTTGATCATCGTGACAGTTCCTTTCCGAACGATTATGATGTCTCACGCGCTGGATTTTGCGCGCTGACTCTATTATAATCGAAAAAACACTGAGTTTCATCAGGAGGATTCGCTCATGAGATCTGTTTTTGCCATCCGCGCTGCGCTGCTCGCAGGCGTGTTCATGCTCTCGTCGTCGGCCATCTTCGGCCGGCTCTCGGCCGCGCCGCCGTCGGTGACGGCCTTCTATTGGCTGCTGTTTGCCACCTGCGCGCTGCTGCCGGCGCTGCTGTTCTCGCGCGGCGGCGTCGCGCAGCTGAGATCAGCGTCGCGCAAGCAGCTCTGTGCGGGCGTGCTGGCCGGCGTGTTCCTGGCCGTGCACTACATCATGTGGTTCGAGTCGATCCACTGGACGACGGTCTCCAGCTCGACGACGATCGCCGGGCTTCAGCCGCTGTTCTCGATCATCCTCGGCATGATCTTCCTTGACGAGCATCTCACGCGCAAGGCCGCGCTCGGCGGCGCCATCGCCATCGCCGGAGCGGTCGTCATCGGCCTGGGCGATTTCCGTGCCTCGGGCACGGCGCTGTGGGGCGACGTGCTGGCGCTGATCTCGGGCGCGGTGATCAGCGTCTATTTCTTCTTCGGCCAGATCTGCCGCCGCACGATGGACGCGCTGCCCTACTCCGTGCTCAGCTACTCAAGCAGCGTCGTCTTCCTGGCCGCGTACACGGCCGTGACGGGCAGCTCGTTCACGGGCTATGACGCGCTCACCTGGAAGTGCTTCCTGGGGCTGGCGTTCGTCTCCACGATCGGCGGACAGATGGTGTTCAACGTGCTGCTGCGTTGGATCACCGCCACCGAGGTGACGATGGGCATCCTTGCCGAGCCCATCGGCGTCTGCATCCTGGCCTGGTACTTCCTCGGCGAACTGCCGACGCCGCAGCTGGGCATCGGCATCGTCCTCATCCTCGGCGGCCTGTGGCTGTTTTTCGCCGGCACGAAAAAGGCGCAGTGATGTTCCACGAGAAACAATCCCTGCCTCAGGAAGAGCGCTTTGCCGTCACACGCGAGCTGAGCGCCGAAGCCAAGCTTATCCGCGAAGAAGTGTTCATGCACGAGCAGGGCTACAAAGACGAGTTTGACGCTATCGACGCGCACGCGTTCCATCTGGTGCTGTTCGTCGCCGGAGAGCCGGCGGGCTGCTGCCGATTTTTCGCAGGCGACGCTCCCAGCGAATGGGTCCTCGGCCGCGTGGCCGTGCGCAAGCATCTGCGCCGCCGCGGCCTCGCCGGACGCATCGTGCGCGAAGCGCTCGCCCGCATGAAAGAGCTTGGAGCGAGATCCGTCCATCTGGGTGCCCAGCAGTACGCAACAGGTCTGTATGAACAGTGCGGTTTCGCTCCGTGCGGCCCGGTCTACCTCGACGAAGGCAATCCTCATGTGCCGATGAGCAGAAAACTCTAAGGAAACGCTGAGAAAATACGTCATCTCCTGCGAAACGCCGTCCGAGGGGCTCCTCCAACGTACGGAAGTACGCCTCCGGAGCCCCTTGCGGACAGGTTTCTTCGGATCTGACGCATTTTCTCAGGTTTCCTGTGCGCTCGTTTAATTCTGCATAATGGGATAAAACTAGTGTTTCCCTAAGGAAAAACGGCGGGACGCGCTGCGAACATGACAGCACGTCCCGCCGTTTTCATTTGCATATCTTGCCTCAGGCAGAGTGCCCGGCCGAGGCCGGCACGTGACCGGCGCGCACGGCACTGCGCTCCAGCCAGCCGCTTTTGAGATA
>JAGAYQ010000104.1 GCA_017940445.1 Pyramidobacter sp.
ATGTCGCTCGTTCCGCCCGTGGCGATGACGATGCGGCCAATGCCGTCAGGCTGCGGAAACTCGCCGGCGACGGCCAGCCGCGCCTCTTTGTAATACGACACGGGCCACTTGGCATTCACCGCTTCTGCCGCTTCGGGCGAAAGGCGCGTGACGAGCACGTTTTTCTGACCATGAGAGGCCATCGCCGCCAGAATGCCCGCGATCTGCTCAGGCGTCTTGCCCGCGCCGTAGATCACCTCAGCCGCGCCCTGACGCAGCGGACGGTGCAGGTCCACCTTTGCGAAGCCGATGTCCTCAAACGGCGCTTCCTTCAGCTTCAGCAGCGCCTCGTCCACGCTCACTGAGCCGTTTTTCACGTTTTCAAGAAGATTTTTTATCGATGTGTTCATGACACTCTCCCAAAAGAATTCACGATTTTCCCGCTAAAACAGTTCCATTATAACACAGATACCTGGTAGGGAAATATTACCCCGCGTCCGCCATAAGCGCAAGCATGAACGCACTCACAAAAAAAACGTGACGAAAGCAAAGGAAAATTGCTTTCGTCACGGTTTTTGAAAAAATTCAGAAGCGCAGAGAATGCATTCTGCGCTTCTGAATTGTGAAGTTACTGCTTCTTATAGCCTTCGCCCATGCCGAGCTTGATCATCTCAGCCTTGGCTGCGGCAAAGAACTCGTGAGCTTCTTCGCCGACCTTGCAAGCAGGCTCGATGGTGTTGTTGGCAAGATCCTTAGCAAACGCGGGGTCGCCTGCAACATCCTGGCACAGCTTTGTCAGCTTTGCCTTGACATCAGCATCGAGGCCCTTGGGCGCGAACAGGTAATAGAACACGGGAGCGCCAAGTCCCTCATAGCCAAGTTCAGCAGCGCAGGGAACTTCAGGCGAGAACTCGCTGCGAGCTGTGGTGCAGGCAACAAGGCATACGACATCGCCCTTTTTGATGTACTGATCGATCAGACCGTAGGAGCCGACATAAATGTCGCAGTTGCCGCTGAGGAAGTTCGTCAGACGGTCAGTGGCCGTGCCGGCATCGGCGGGAGTAGCCTTCAGACCGAGCGCAGCAAGCTGACGCACGACAGTATTCGTATTGCTGGCAGTGCGGTCAGTGATGATCAGATCGTCAGGGTGTTTCTGCGTGTACGCGATCAGGTCGGCAAGCGACTTGATATTGCCCTTGTCAGCAAGTTCTTTCTTGATCGCGATCCAGTTGCCGACCGCCGAACCGACGACGCCGACAAACTCAACATCCTCAACGGAGTCAAAATCGGTGCTGCCTACAACGTCGTTGATCATGACCGTGTTGTTGACAAGGCCCAGAGTGTAGCCGTCGGGGTTAGCGCGCATCGTTTCACGATAGGCATTGATTTGGCCGGAGGTGCTGTTGACGATCATATTCTCCGGGAAAAAGTTCTTCGCGCTTTTTGCAAAGGCGCGAGCGACGTAATCGACCTGTGAACCTGATCTACTGGTGTGGATCGTCACAGCGCGACGAGGATAATCAGCAGCTGCAGCAACAGACGCGGCAAAAACGGAACAAACGGCAAACAGAGCAAAAATCTTCTTCATGACAGAATCTCTCCCTTGCATAATAATATGTACGCTTCAAGGACTAAGCCTTTGCAGCCTTCTGGCGCTGTTTTTTGAGCGCTTTGTACAGCGACAGCGAGAATGAAACCAGCGCGATCGCCAGGAACGTCACAGCAATCGGGCGATTGAACAGCCGCATGGGATTGCCGCGGCTCATGGCCAGAGCGCGAACAAAATTCTCCTCAATGATGCTGCTGAGGATGTAGCCAAGGATGATCGGGGCGCGCATAATCCCGCCCTTCTGGAGGAAATAGCCGAGCGTGCCGCCAATGGCGAAGACGTACACGTCCGTGAAGTTGCTCCGCGCGCTGTACGACCCCATGAAGCACATCATCATCACGATGACCATGACGATGCGGCGCGGAGCCGTCAGGACCTTGATATAACCTTTCAGCACGCCGCGCTCAATGATGAGCATAAATACGTTAGCGACGAGCAGGATCGCGAAGATCGAATAGATAAGGTCGGAGTTCTGGCTGAATGCCAGCGGTCCGCACTGAATGCCGTGCAGCGTCAGCGCGCTGAGGACGATCGCCGCCGACGAGCTGCCGGGGATGCCGAGCGCCAGAAGCGGGATCATCGCACCGCCTATACAGGCGTTGTTGGACGTTTCAGAAGCGATCAGACCGTCGATCTCGCCGGTGCCAAACGTTTCGGGGTGCTTGGACTGATTTTTCGCTGTCATGTACGCCAGCAGCGACGCCGATGACCCGCCGATGCCCGGCAGAAGCCCAACATACGCGCCGATGACGGCCGAACGGAGAACGTTCCACCAATGCTTCGCATATTCAAGAAGAGGAATGCCAAAGCCGTGCAGCTCTTCCATCTGAAGCACTTCAACTTTTCCCTCGTCACGGCTCATTGCCAGCTTAAGCACTTCAGGCACAGCAAACATGCCGCACATCAGAGCAGTGGTCGTGATGTCGCCGTCAAGCTCGTGCCAGCCGAAGTTATAACGGTTCACCATACCGATCGGATCGGCGCCGGTCATCGCCAGGCACATACCGATCAGCGACGCCATCACTCCCTTTGCAAGGTTGTCGCCGGCCACGCCGATGATCATCGTCAGAGAAAACACGCCAACAGCAAAATACTCCCAGGGGCCGAACTTGAGCGCGAAATCAGCAATCAGGGGAGCGATCAGCATCAGCATGATAAAGCTGATACCGCCGCCTACGAACGACGTGAGAATCCCCAGGCTGACCGCTTTGCCGGCCTCACCGCGCATCGCCATCGGGTGTCCGTCAAACGTGGTCGCGATCGACGAACCCGTGCCGGGCACATTCAGCGTGATCGCGGAGATAAGTCCGCCGCTCATAGCCCCTACATAACAGGCCAGAAGGACGACCATCGCCGTTTTGGTATCCATGCTGTACGTCAGCGGCAGCGCCAGGATCAGCGACATATTGACCGAAATGCCAGGCAGCGCTCCAAGCAGAATGCCAAGCGCCACAAAAGCTGCCATCAGTGCCAGATACTGCGGATTGAGAATGCTCCCCAGCGCAGAGCCAAAAAGCGATAAAGAACTCATATGCCGGACCTCCTTAGAGAATCATCGACAAATAGGGCGCCAGCACGCCCATCGGAAGCAGAGTCGAGAAGGCGAAATAAAAGACCGCAAACATAAATATGGGAGTCAGCAGCGAAAACGCGAGATACAGACCGTAGCGGCGCTTTTCTTTTTTTTCAAGGACAACAAAGAGCAGAAACATCATCCACGGCATTGTCAGCAAAAAGCCCAGGGGACGGAAAAGGATCGCCGCTGCGAGAAGGATAAGAAACACCTGCCCGATACGCATCAGCCCCTCACGCCTTTTCGCCTTTTCCTCCGGGGGGATCGTCTTATCTTCTTCAGAGAGAGCCCGGTGCTGTCTGACGCCCTGGATGACAAGGAGCGTCGCGCAGAAGAACACGATGCAGCTGATCACGCGGGGGAAAAACGCCGCGTTGACCGTGTTGACGTTCTTCACCAGGCGGAAATGGTACGTTTCCAGATAAAAACCGACAGCAAACAGCTGCGCAATGACACCGCTGATGATATTGCCTCGAGCCTCCAGATACTTTTTCATTTGAATCTCTCCACTCCCCAATCGCGAAATTGCGCAAAATTAAACATGGAACGGCCTTACCACCATACATATTATACCAAGCTGAAGGAATTTGTAAAACAATAAAACGAATACACGCCCCACAGGGCACAGCCTGTCACGTTCGCAAAAACGTCGTTTACAATCTCTTCAGACTTTGCCCGTCAATCGACGATTCTCGCTTGCACAAGAGCGCTCCTTGTTTTAAGATAATACCATAACAGAGTCAGAAAGGAATGATTTTCTATGGCTTACGTTACTCACAACCGGGTCCTTGAAAAAATGCGTGCCGGAGAATTCACGTTCGGCATGCAGCTGCGCACCCGTTCGCCGCTCATCGCAGAGCTTGCGGGATTCCTTGGTTTTGACTTTCTGTACATCGAGACCGAGCATTTTGCCTGCAATGATGAAACAGTCGAAGGGCTCGTGCGCGCCGCCCAGCTTTCCGGCATCACTCCGTGGATCCGCGTGACCGACACCAATCCTGAAAACGTCGGTCATCTGCTTGACATCGGCATTCAGGGAGTGATCGCGCCGCACGTGGACACTCCGGAGGAGGCGCGAAGCCTCGTCGACGCTGTCAAATTTGCCCCTCTTGGCCATCGCGGTCATTCGATGGTCAGCCGCGCTGCTGAGTTCGGCGTGTTCCTCAAGCCTGCCGAGTATCTGGAAGCAGCCAACCGCAACTGTTCTGCCATCGCTATGATCGAATCGGGCAAAGGCGTCGAAAACCTTGAAGCGATCCTCGATCAGGGCATCGACATCATCCGCGTCGGCCGCGGCGATCTCTCTCTCGACACAGGGTTCTTTGGGCGTCAGAAAGACCCAGCTTTCGAAGACATGCTGCGCCACATCTGCGCAGTTGCCAAAGCAAAAGGCGTGCCCTGCGGCACCAGCGCGACCGACGTGGAGACGACGCTTTATTTCAAATCACTGGGCTTCACATTCATCAATCTCGTTTCCGATCTTGAGTATCTGCGCCGTACGATTCCGCCGCTGCTGAAGTCCGCGCGCGAAGCCGTCCTGTAACCTGTTTCCTCAATCGTGTTCAGCCGTGTGCGTTCAGTCGGCTGAACACGATTTTTTTTACTTTGTGCGCACGTATTTGTACAGTCCGGTGTATCCTTTCGGCCAATGCTGACCGACATTGCCGATATAAATGCTGCCCTCGCTGTCCACTGCTACGCCGTGCGCGCTGTGGAACGCCGTTGCTTCATCGTAGGGCACGTCATCATCGCCCAGCCGCGCCAGCAGTTCCCCTTCCGGCGACATCACGCTCACGCGCGAAGGCGCGCAGTCGTCTGCCGAGCTGCGCCTGTTTTCTGAAACGTAAACCACGCCGTCTTTATCGACCCAGATATCGGAGGGGCGCTTGAAACCTTCCCACACTGCCAGAAAATCGCCGTCGGTCGAAAACAGCTGGACGCGGTTGTTCTGACGGTCGGCCACATACAGCGTAGTGCTGTCGAGACTGATCCCGATCCCGTGGGGCAGATTGAACTTGCCTGGCTCTGTTCCGGGCTCGCCCCAGCTTTTCAGCAGCCGGCCGCAGCGGTCAAATTTGTGCACGCGGGCGTTGCCGTAGCCGTCGGTCACATAAATGTTGC
>JAGAYQ010000013.1 GCA_017940445.1 Pyramidobacter sp.
CCCCGCCTGCTTTCACGCCTCAGCAGCGATGAAGTGCGCGAGATCGCGCGCAAAAGCCTGATCGATTACGAAGAAGTCAACCTCTGGCCCAAAGCCGGCATGGACGAAGTGATCACCGCACTCAAAGCCCGCGGACAGCGGATCTACATCCTCTCCAACGCCTCGCTGCGCCTTGCCGGATGCTGGAAGCGCCATTTCCCCTGCCCCGACCTCTTCGACGGCCTCCTCTTCTCGGCTCAGGTCAAGTGCATCAAGCCTCAGAAAGAGATCTATCAGATCTTCTTCGACCGCTTTGGCCTGGCCCCCGCCGACTGCTTCTTCATCGACGACCTCCAGCGCAACATCGACGCCGCCCGCGCCTGCGGCATGGAAGGCTGGACCTTCCGCTCCGGCGACGTCGGCGAACTGAGAAAAGTGCTCGAGCTGTGACCGAACGACAGCAAGATCTGGCGCTCCGATGCCGGAGCCGTCCCCCGAGCGGGCCGATAAAGCCGACTATCACACGACCGCGCGATTAAAACGCTAATCGAGCGGCCGCGCTAAAGTCGAGCGCGGCAGTCGGCGCCTTATGGCGCCACGCCGTCTCATGCGTTTTTCGACGCGCCTTCGGCGCTATAAAACGGCTAGAAAAGCGTTAGCCGTTTTAACGAAAACAGTATGATACTGCTCTCATGAGTAATGAGGAATAAGTAATTGAAAACCGCCGCGGAGCGCTCATTGGTATGTCGAGCGCTCTGCGGCGGTTGTTTTTATACTGTATTATGTTCGTTCCATGTGGAACGGTGCCGAATCATTTCTTCATCGCTGCGGCGACGAACTCGCGGAACAAGGGGTGGGGGCGAACAGGGCGGCTCTTGAATTCGGGATGGAACTGGACGCCGACGAACCAGCGGCAGTTCGTGTTTTCCATGATCTCGACCTGGCCGCCTGCGGGACAGACGCCGGCGACGTTCATGCCGGCAGCCTCGAAGCGGGCGCGATAAGCCTCGTTGAACTCGAAGCGGTGGCGGTGCCGTTCGCTGATCGCAGGCTCTTTATAGATCGATTCCCGCGCCTTGCTCCCGGCGACGAGCTCGCAGGGGTAGGCGCCGAGGCGCATGGTGCCGCCGCGGACGGTGACGCCTTTCTGTGCTTCCATGAGGTGGACGACGGGATCGGGCGTGTCGGGATCGAACTCGAGGCTGTTGGCCTTCGTCAGACTGAGCACATGGCGGGCGAATTCGATCGCGGCGATCTGCATGCCCAGGCAGATGCCCAGATAGGGCACGTCGTGCTCGCGCGCGTACTGCGCCGCGGCGATCTTGCCGTCGATGCCGCGCACGCCGAAGCCGCCGGGGACGAGGATGCCGTCGGCAAAGCCCAGCTTTTCGGCGGCATTGGCGGGGGTGATCTCTTCCGACTCGACGGGGACGATCTTCAACTTGCCTCCCAGAGCGATGGCGGCATGAGACAGAGCTTCGTTGACGCTGAGATAGGCGTCCTTGTTCTCGGTGTATTTGCCGACGAGGGCGATCTGCACGGGCTGCGCGGCGGTCTCGCGGCGGCGCAGGAACTCCTTCCAGTCGCACATGTCGGGCTCGTTCTCTCCGCCGAGGCCGAACGCGCGCAGGACGATATCGTCGAATTTCTGCTCGTGCAGCGTCTGCGGCACTTCGTAGATGGTGCGGGCGTCGCGCTCTTCGATGACGTGCTCGGGGGCAACGGAGCAGAACAGGGCGATCTTCTCGCGCGTGTCTTTTGTGACGGGATACGACGAGCGGCAGACGATCACGTCGGGCTGGATGCCGATACCGCGCAGGACGGCGACGCTGTGCTGCGTTGGCTTGGTCTTGAGCTCGCCGCTGGCGCCGATGTAGGGCAGCAGCGTGACGTGGCAGTAGAGCACGCTGTCTCTGCCGGCGACGGCGGGCATCTGGCGGATGGCTTCGAGGAAGGGCTGGCCTTCGATGTCGCCGACGGTGCCGCCGATCTCGGAGATGAGCACGTCGCAGTCTTCGCCGGCTTCGGTGATGCGGCGGATGATCTCGCCGGTGATGTGGGGGATGACCTGGACGGTATGGCCGTCGTAGTCGCCGCGGCGTTCGCTGGTGATGACGGAGAGGTACACTTTGCCCGATGTGCAGCTGTTGGCGGCGCTCAGGGGCTCGTCGATGAAGCGCTCGTAATGGCCGAGGTCGAGGTCGGTCTCGGCGCCGTCGTCGGTGACGAACACTTCGCCGTGCTGGTACGGGCTCATCGTGCCGGCGTCGACGTTGAGGTACGGGTCCATCTTGAGCACGCTCACCTTCAGGCCCCGGCGTTTCAGCAGCACGCCCAGCGACGCGGCGGTGATGCCCTTGCCCAGCGACGAGACGACGCCGCCGGTGACGAATACGTATTTGGTCATGATGATCTCTCCTTTGTGCGAATGATATGCTTGGATATAATAAAAGCGCCTCTGTCAGAAGACAGAGGCGCTTATTGACGTTAGACGATGCCGAGGATGGCGCGCAGGGCGTCGGCGGCGCTGGAAAAGCGGATGAGCGTGGGCGCGGTGCTGTGACCGACGGCGACGAAATCGCCGCGGCCGAGACGCGCGGTCATTTCCTGCATGGCGGACGTTGATCCGAGCACGAGCGGCCAGCGGCAGCCGAGACTGCGGCACAGGGACTCGAGCGCGTTTTCGCCCCCGGCGATGCGCGAGGAAGGCAGATCATCCCAGCCCAGGCTCTTCAGCACAGTGGCCGTTTCTTCGCGGCTGAGAGATGAGGCGACGCCGACGGGAAGAGGCAGTTTGTCCCAGCGTCCGCCGAAGAGCGGCTTGCAGCTGCGAGGCTCGGCCTGATCGGAAGCGCTGATCTCAGCGAGAACGCCTTCCAGCTCAAAAACGACACAGTCGGCCCGGCTTGGACTGAGCAGCATGAGATTTCCTCCCCCTTCGCAAAAATCAAAACAGTGGCTATTGTATCACATTTCCGGGCGTCTGTGCCGGCTGTCAGGATAAAATTATCTGCTGTTTTTGCGAAAATGCCGTTTCCTGCCCAGTTGCGCAGAAAGCGCAAAAAAACGGGCCGGAATGGAGGTCCCATTCCGGCCCGGCTGTGATTTTCGGCAAAAGATTTATTCTTCTTCGTGGCTCTCGCCGGCTTCTTCGTCGCGCAGCTTGCGGCGCAGGACTTTGCCGAGGGCGTTGCGGGGGAAGTCGGTGACGGTCTTGATGCTTCTGGGCACTTTGTAGTGCGGCAGACGGTCGCGGCACCAGTCGACCAGCTCGGTCGAAGTGGTGGTGACGCCTTCCTTGAGGATGACGAAGGCGCGGACCATCTGGCCGGTGACGGTGCGGGCCACGCCGATGGCGGCCGACTCCTTCACCTTGGGGTTGGCGTTGAGCACGGCTTCGACTTCCTGAGGATATACGTTGAAGCCGCCGACGATGATCAGGTCGCTGACGCGCTCTTCGACGAAGATGTTGCGGTTCTCGTCGATCCTGACCATATCGCCGGTGTTGAACCAGCCGTCCTTGTACTTCTCGGCCGTGATCTCGGGCGCGCGGAAGTACTCGGACGCGACGTTGGGCCCCTTGATCCAGAGCACGCCTTCGTCGCCGGCGGCGGGAGAGCCGTCAAGGTCGCAGAGCTTGTACTCCATGTCGCACAGAAGTGGACCGACGGAGCCTTCGGGCGATCCGGAATACGCCTGAGCGGAGACGATGGGCGAGCACTCGGTGAGGCCGTAGCCTTCGATGATCTTCAGGCCGAGCAGCTTTTCGACACGCTCGCGCAGGGGCGGGGTGAGACGGTCGCCGCCGCAGATGACGTAGCGGGCGGTGCGGGGCTTCCAGCCGGTCTTGGCCGCGACGCCGCAGAGGAAGTGGAGCAGCGTCGGCACGGCGACGATCGCCGTGACACCGGCTTCGTCGATGGCGCGGATGGTGCCGTCGACGGGCAGGAAGTTGCTGCGGATGGTCTCCGGGATGCCGGCAAGCATGGGCATGAAGCCGGCCAGACAGCAGCCGAGGGTGTGGAAGTTGGGCAGCACGTTGAGCAGGTTGTGCGCTTCGATGTCGGGCAGCACCTGCTTGAGCACCTGGAGCATGTCGGTGATGATGTTCATGTGCGTGATCGGCACGCCCTTGGGGGTGCCCGTTGTGCCGGAGGTGTAGAAGATCATGGCCATGTCTTCGTCAGTCTTGAACGTGGGCACAGCCTTGAACTCGGGCAGCGAGCCGGTGTTCTCGAGGAACACGAAGGGCATCGGCAGCGCCGCGAACGCACCGGCGTGAGCCTTCATGGCAGGCGCGGCAACGACGACGGCG
>JAGAYQ010000105.1 GCA_017940445.1 Pyramidobacter sp.
ATCCTTCACCATCTGCACCTCTTCCGGCGAAAGATACTGGTCCATGCGACCGACAAAGTTGTTCACGTACTGCTCGATGTCTGTGTGCCAGAGCATGTACTTGCGGTTCCATGCGTCCATGTTGAAGTTCTTGCAGTTATACGTGTTCCAGTCCGCCGGCGAGAACGGGAACAGGCATGCGTCGATCAGCCCAAGCGCCTTGAGATGCGCGCATTTGTACTTGTGCGCGTAGGTGACCACGATGCTGCCAGACAGCGACCAGCCCATCAGCGTGACGTTCTCAAGCCCAAGGAACTCGATCAGCTCGGCGATGTCGTCGGCGTGGCGCTCGATCGAATTGCCGTGCAGCGGCTTTGACGAACTGCCGAAGCCGCGATTGTCGATGCAGACCACGCGGTTCGTCTTCGCCAGCTCGGGCGCGTTGTGCGCGTAAAACTTTGTCGTGCACATGTGCCCTGGCACGAGCAGGATCGGATCGCCCTCTCCCTGATCCTCATAATAAATCCGAGCGCCGTCGCTCGTCTTGAAATAGCCTTTTTTTACCAATGGCTTCACCCCATTCTGCGTGTTTGTGAAATCTGACGCTAAAATAACAGAGATTAATATACATGTCCAAGACATAAAATGAATTTTTAGTATAGCTTCAAGCTCTATTTCGTGATAAAAAGGAAGTGTTGACGAGAGGAGGCGACGGGGATGGACTTCCGCGAACTGAACTATGTGATCGCTATCAGCGAGCACGGCACGATCTCTAAGGCTGCTGACGCGCTGCACATTGCGCAGCCGTCACTGTCGAAGTTTTTGCAGAATCTGGAAGGTAGCCTTGGCGTCAAGCTGTTTGAGCATGTCAGCCGCCGAATGAAACTGACTGCCGCGGGCGAGGAGTATGTGAAAACGGCATACCATATACGCGCCATTGGCGGCGAGCTGCAAAATTCGATGAACGACTATGCCAGGCTGCGCAAGGGCGCGCTATCGATCGGCAGCACGAATGCGCGCAGCAAGTACGTGATGGTGAACACACTGCCGCAATTCAAGAGGCTTTATCCCGGTTTTTGCCTGAACGTCAGCGAAGAGCCCCTCGACGAGCTGGAACGCGACCTGCGGGCAGGCGTGATCGATCTGGCGTTGTACACGGTGAAAAAACGCGGCAGCGAATTTGCGTATCATCATATCTGCGCGGAAGAGGTTGTACTGGCGATGTCACCCGACAATCCTCATGCAGGCGAGGGGCAGGTACGTGAAGGGCTCCGTCGGCCGTGGATCGATCTGAAACGGCTGAACGACCAGCCGTTTCTTCTGCCGCCGGAGATTTGGCGCGTTTCTCGTGTAGGTTCGCGTCTTCTCTACGAAAATGGCATGAATCCTGAGATTGTCCACATGGGATCGGTCGAAGCGGCTGTGGCGGTCGTCAGCCGCGGACTGGGAGTGTGTTTCTGCTCCAGCATGATGGAACAGTGCTTTGAAGGCGAGCGCAAGCCAATCTACTTTTCCGTCGGCGAACCGGTAGCCGAGGTGGAGTTCGTTGTTGCTGCCCGCAAAACAATGCCGCTGACGCAAGCTGTGCGCGATTATATCGCTATTGTGCGCTCTGTCTTCGGCGACGGCACGTAGAAAACATTCAGAGTGCATCCTTTTGTTCCACGAGGAACGAAAAAACGCTGCGCACGAAATAGGGGCTGCAAATATTTTCCGGCTGCTGTTTTCACCCTGCGCATTTCATGATACACTGAGGCATATCGACAATGACGGGAGTGGGCGAACATGATCCGAAGAGCGGCTTCGCATGATCTTGACGCGGTGGAGCAGGTGTATATGCAGCGCCTGATCTGGGAGCGGAAAAACGAACGGTATTCCGGATGGATCGCCGGCGTGTATCCTTCGCGGACGGTGCTGCGCCGGGCGATCGCCAGGGGCGAACTGTACGCGCTGTGGGACGGCACTGAGATCGTCGGGGCGATGTCGCTGACGCGCGGTCAGCCGGAGGCGTATGAGCAGCTGCGCTGGCCGGTGCGGTCGTTTCCCAGTCAGATCATCGGCGTGGATTTGCTGTGCGTGTCGCCGCTGCGCGGGCGCGAGGGGCTGGGGACGCAGATGCTTCACTACGCGATCGGCCTTGCTCAGCGCACGCGCGCCCGGGCCGTGCGGCTGGACTGTCTTGAACGCAACATGCCGATGATCGCGCTGCTTGAAAAAACGGGGTTTGTCCTCGCCGCGAAAAAAGCTGCTCCGTGTCCAGCCGGCAGCGATGAGGAAACGCGCTGGTACGAATACGACACGGTCCCGCCGCGCGATGCCAAACGCATGCCGCGGTAATGCTCTGCACAGAAAAAACGGACGCTTCCGCTGGGAAACGTCCGTTTTTCTTTTTTGTGCATGGGCGCGTCGTTTATAACCCAAACGCTCGAAAAGTCTCTTTCATATTTATTTCTTTAGCTTGAAAAGACAGGGGGTATGAGTTATACTTAGTATACCGGCTTGGTTAGGTTTGCGCGGCCGGACATCTTTGCGAGGGGGAAACGTCATGAGAAAGTTTGCACTGCTTGCCGCGCTGGCGCTGTTTGCCTGCGCACAGACTGCCTGTGCCCGCGACTATGTCGCCGTGTACGAGGCGGAGCTGGACACGGTCAATTACCTCAAGTCGAACAAGACCGAAACGATGCAGCTGGGCTACAACACCTGCGACGGTCTGGTCGAGTTCGACCGCTTCGGACTGACGATGCCGAGCCTGGCGACCGACTGGAAGGTGTCGGACGACGGCCTGACGATCACGCTGCACGTCAGAAAGGGCGTGAAGTGGTATACCTGCGAGGGCAAGGAATATGCCGAGGTCACGGCGCATGACTTTGAAGCCGGCGCGAAGTGGGTGCTCATCAAGAAAAACGCTTCCGTCGTCGCCAACACGATCTACAACAACATCGCCGGCGCGAAGGATTACTACCAAGGCAAGACGGCCGACTGGGGCACGGTCGGCATCAAGGCGCTCGACGACTGGACGATCCAGTACACGTTTGCCAAGCGTCTGCCGTACGCTTTGAAGATGCTGTCGTTCCCCGCCTTCTATCCTGCCTCGCAGAAGTTCATCGACGAGTGCGGCGAGGACTTTGGCACCAGCAACGACACGATGCTGTACTGCGGCGCGTACATCCTGACGGAGTTCGAGCCCGAATATCAGCGCGTGCTCACGGCCAACGAGCATTACTGGAACCGCGATGCGATCTCGATCGAGCACATGATCTACAAGTACAGCAAGGAGGCCTCGGCCAACGGTCCGGAGCTGTTCCTGCGCGGCGAAGTGATGGATCTGAACCTGCCCGGCACGATCATGGACGAGTGGATGAAGGATCCTGAGAAGAAAAAGCTGATGCGTCCGACCAACCTCACGAACATGACCTACTTCATGGCGTTCAACTTTGAGCCGCTCTACGGCGAGGAGTACGCGCCCAAGGACTGGATCGAGGCTGTCAACAACCTGAACTTCCGCAAGTCGCTGTTCCACGGCTTCGACCGCGTTGCCGCGCTGCTGGCGATGGCGCCCTATGACTATCAGCGCCGCCTGACGGGCACGCTGACGCGCCGCAACCTGGTGCAGGTGAAGGGCGTCGATTATGTGGAGATGGGCGGATTGTCCGAGTACACGCACGGCGAGTCGTTCGATCCGAAAAAGGCGCTTGAGTACAAGGCGAAGGCGATGGAGGAGCTGAAGGGCAAGGTCACGTTCCCGATCAAGGTCGTCATGCCCTACAACACCGGCAACGTCGACATCGTCAACCGCTCGCAGGTCGTCGAGCAGCAGATGGAGAAGCTGCTGGGCGCCGATTACATCGACATCATCCTCGTGCCGTATCCGGCTTCCGGCTACAACAAGGCCACGCGCACCAGCGGCAAGTTCGCCTTCACGCAGCTGGGCTGGGGCCCGGATTTCGTCGATCCCCTGAGCGCTCTCGATCCTGTGATGGAGTCGGCCCTGTCGCCGAAGTGGAGCCGTCTGAACCTGGCCCGCGACATGCGTCTGCCCGAGGGCGGCACGAAGTTCGACGCGATGGCTGAGGCAGCTGCTGCCGAAGTGAACGACCTCAAAAAACGCTATGAGATGTTCGCTCAGGCAGAAAAATACCTGCTCGACAATGCCTACGTCGTGCCGTTCTATCTGTCCGGCGGCGGCTTCAAGGCGTCGTATCTGCATCCGTTCTACGGCTTCACCAGCCAGATGGGCATCAACTCGCTGCGCAAGCTGAAGGCGGCGAAGCTGCTCGACAAGCCGATGAACATGGAAGAGTATGAGGCGGCCGAGAAGCAGTATCTGAAGGAACTTGAAGAGGCCAGAAAGAACGCGAAGTACGAATAAGTCTTTGCAGACAGTCGCGCCCGAAAGGTGTTCCCGCCCCTTTCGGGCGCTTTTTGCACAGGGCGCGGGGAGAGGAGAGATAGCGTGTTTCTGTACGTGCTCAAGAGGCTGTTTCAGTCGCTGATCACGCTGTTCGTGATCACGACGGTGGTGTTTCTGCTGCTGCGGCTGATGCCCGAGGAAGGCTACTTCGGCGAGAATTATGACAAGCTCGACGAGATGCAGAAGGAAGTCATCCTCACGGAGATGGGGCTGCGCGACCCGCTTCATGTGCAGCTGGGCAAATTTTACAAAAATCTCTTTCACGGCGATCTGGGACGGTCGATCGTCTTCCGTCCACGCGTGAAGATCTGGCGCATAATCAAGCCGAAAGTGCCGTATTCGCTGTGGTTCGGCGTGGCCTCGGTGACGCTGTCGCTGCTGATCGGCATCCCTATGGGGCTGTTCATGGCCCGGTGCAAGGGGCACTGGTTCGACTCGCTCGGCTCGGGCTATATCGTCCTCATCAACTCGGTGCCGGCGGCGGTGTACTATCTGTTCATCCAGCTCTATCTCTCTTCCGCGCTCAGGCTGCCGATGCTGTTTGACGCGCGCAATCCCGCCAGCTGGGTGCTGCCGGCAGTGAGCATGTCGCTGTCCGGCATCGCTTATTATGCGATGTGGGTGCGGCGCTATATGGTTGACGAGCTCAACCGCGATTACGTCAAGCTGGCCCGTGCCAAGGGGCTGAGCAGCACGCAGATCATGACGCGGCACGTCATCCGCAATGCCTTCGTGCCCGTCACGCAGTACATCCCCATGTCGTTTCTGCTCACCATCTCCGGCTCGATCTACGTCGAGTCGCTGTTTTCCATCCCCGGCATGGGCGGCCTGCTGGTGACGGCGATCCAGCGTCAGGACAATCCGCTTGTGCAGGCGCTGGTGCTGATCTTTTCCTCGGTGGGCATCCTCGGACTGTTCCTCGGCGACGTGCTGATGGCGCTGTTCGATCCCAGAATCAAGCTGACGAGAAAGGCGGCGTCGCGATGAGCTCGTTCGACAAACTGACCACTTCGATGGAATCCGTGACGGCGGAGCAGCTGAAAGACCTCGATCCCGCGCTGTTCGAGTTCGCTCCGTACAGCGAGAACGCTTCGGAGTCGCGCGGCTATTCCAATTACGCCTACTGGAGATCGACGTGGAGGTCGTTCTCGCACAACCGCACGGCAATGACGCTGCTGATCGGTCTGATCGTGCTGCTGTGCTTCACGTTCGTGCAGCCGCTGCTGCCGGCTCAGAAAAGTCCCACGCAGGTGTACACGAACGCTCAGACGGGGCGTCAGGAGCGCAACCACGCGCCCTGCGCCGAGTTCTGGTTCGGCACCAACACGATCGGGCAGGACCTCTGGGCGCGCGTCTGGAGCGGCACGCGCACGTCGCTGCTGATCGGGCTGGCCGTGGGGCTGTGGAACGCGGTGCTCGGCATCATTGTCGGCGCGCTGTGGGGCTATGTGCGGCGGCTCGACGGGCTTTTGACGGAGGCGTACAACGTGGTGCGCAACATCCCTAACTCGATCATCCTGATCCTGGCGTCGTACATCATGCGTCCCAGCGTCGGCACGATGATCGCCGCCATGTGCGTCACCGGCTGGCTGCCGATGGCGCGCTTCGTGCGCAATCAGATCGTCATCATCCGCGACCGCGAGTACAATCTTGCCTCGCGCTGCCTGGGCACGCCGACGGAGCGGCTGATCCGCAAGAATCTGCTGCCCTATCTCGTCTCGGTGATCATGCTGCGCATCGCACTGGCCATCCCGCAGGCGATCGGACAGGAAGTGTTCCTCACGTACATCGGCCTGGGGCTGCCGGTCAGCATCCCCTCGCTGGGCAACCTCATCAACGAGGGGCGCATCGTCATGATGAGCGCTTCCACGCGCTATCAGCTGCTGTTCCCGGCGCTGGTGCTGTCGGCCGTGACAGTGTCGTTCTACGTGATGGGCAACGCCTTTGCCGACGCGGCCGATCCGCGCAATCACGTATAGAGGAGGGGCGTTCATGGACTACGCACATGCAGAAAAGATCCTCTCCGTGTCCGACCTGGTGATCAAGTTCAACCTGCGCGGCCGTGTGCTCACGGCTATCCGCGGCATCTCGATGGACATCTACAAGGGCGAAAGCCTGGCGATCGTCGGCGAATCGGGCAGCGGCAAGTCGGTGTTCACCAAGAGCTTTATGGGGCTGCTCGACAGCAACGGCTGGATCGACAACGGCTCGATCATGTACGGCGGCGTCGATCTGGCGAAGTATACGACGGAGAAACAGTGGCTCCGGGTGCGCGGACGCGAGATCGCCATGGTGTTCCAGGACCCGATGACCAGCCTCAATCCGCTCAAGACGATCGGCCGCCAGATCCAGGAGACGGTGGAGCTGCATCAGGGGCTGCGCGGGGCCGCCGCGCGCGAGAAAACGCACGAGATCCTGTGCGATGTCGGCATCGCCGAGCCGGAGCGGCGGGCGAAGCAGTACCCGCACGAGTTCTCAGGCGGCATGAGGCAGCGAGTCGTCATCGCCATCGCCGTGGCCTGCTCGCCGCGCATCCTCATCTGCGACGAGCCGACGACGGCGCTGGACGTGACCATTCAGGCTCAGATCCTGCAGCTGCTGCGCAACTTGCAGAGCAAGTACGGCCTGACGGTGGTGTACATCACGCACGATCTCGGCGTGGTCGCCAACGTGGCCGACCGCATCGCCGTGATGTACGCCGGCGACATCGTCGAGACGGGGCTGTGCGAAGAGGTTTTTTACAACGCGCAGCATCCTTACACCTGGGCTCTGCTGGCCTCGCTGCCGCAGCTGGGCGTGCGCGGCGAAGACCTGAACTCGATCGCCGGCACGCCGCCCAGCCTGTTTGCCGACATCAAGGGCGACGCGTTTGCACCGCGCAATCCGCGCGCGCTGAAGATCGACTATCTGCTGCGGCCGCCGTTTTTCGAGGTGTCGCCCACGCACCGCGCGCGCACGTGGCTGCTCGATCCGCGCGCTCCGCATGTAGAGCCGCCTGCGGCGATCCGCCGTCTGCGCGCCCGTTTTGACGAATGGAAGGAGGCGAGCGGCCGTGTCTGAGCCCCGCGAAAAGCTGCTGGAAGTGAAAAATCTCCGCGTCGAGTTCGGGCGCGGACGCAAGCGATTTGTCGCCGTCGACGACGTGAACTTCGACATCTACAAGGGCGAGACGTTCGGCCTGGTGGGCGAGTCGGGCAGCGGCAAGACCACGATCGGACGGGCCATCATCCGCATCAACGAGACGAGCGGCGGAGAGGTGCTGTTCGAGGGCAAAAAGATCAACGGAAAGATCTCGCGCGAGCTCGACCGCGAGGTGATCCGCAATATCCAGATGATCTTTCAGGACCCGATGGCCTCGCTGAACGAGCGCGCCAAAGTGGAGTACATCATCTCCGAAGGGCTGTACAACCTGAAAAACTACGGCAGCGAGGCGGAGCGCCGCGACATCGTCGCCCGCGCGCTGCTCGACGTGGGGCTGCTGCCGGAGTTCGCCAGCCGCTTCCCGCACGAGTTTTCCGGCGGTCAGCGCCAGCGCATCGGCATCGCCCGCGCGCTTGTCATGCGGCCCAAGCTGATCATCGCTGACGAGCCGATCTCGGCGCTCGACGTGTCGATCCGCGCGCAGGTTCTCAATCTGCTCTCGCGGCTGCGGCGCGAGTACGGCCTCACGTATCTGTTCATCGCTCACGACCTCTCGATCATGCACTTCATCACCGACCGGCTGGCCGTCATCCACAAAGGCCGCATCGTCGAGCTGGCCGAGACGGAAAAACTCTTCGCGCACCCGCTGCATCCCTACACGCGGGCCCTGCTGTCGGCCATCCCCATGCCCGATCCCGTGGCCGAGCGCCGCAAGAAGCTGCTTGTCTACGATCCCTCGTGCCATCATTACGAGACCGACCCGCCCCGTTGGACCGAGGTCGAGCCGGGACACTTCGTCCTCGCCAACGCGGAGGAAGAAGAACGCTATCGCACCGAGATCGCTGACGCCGCGCCGGAGGTGATGTGACGATGAACGTGTGCCTCGCTCACGCTGCGCCCGAGGCGGAGGCCTGGATCGTGCCGCTTGAAGACGGCGAGCTGCGCGTTTCGCTTCCCGCACGTCTGGACGAGCTGGCCCGCACGGCTCTGAGCTGCGGGGCTTTCAAGGCGGAGCCGGACGCGCTCAAAACGTTTTCCTGTGCGGACGGCGGCCGCATCGTCACGCTCGTGCTTGCCGGCGTGACGCCGTGGAAGTCGCCTGCCGACAGCCGCCGCATCTGGCTGGCGCTGGCTGCGGCATTCCGCGCCGCGCTCAGCGCCGGGGCCGCTCGTGTGAACGTGATGCTCGACAATGCGCCTTCCCTTGCCAGTCCGGCGATGTTCGAGCGCCTCGCGGGGCTGCCGGAGTTCGTCGATTATCGCTTCGACCGTCACAAGCGCGCGCCGTCGAAAAAGCATTTTACGCAGGCCGTATTCGTCACCTCGCGCAGCGGCCTTCAGCCGGCGCTTGACGAAGGACGTGCCGACGCCGCCGGAACGCTTTTGGCCCGCGAGCTCGTTGACGAGCGCCGCGACGCGATGCATCCTGCCGATCTGGCTCAGCGGGCTTTGAACCTTGCGACAGAGCTGGCCGGACAGGGACTGCCGGTGACGGCTGAGGTGCGTCACGAGCGCGAGATCAGACAGCTGGGGATGGAGAGTTTCCTTGCTGTCGCCAAAGGCGCGCGCCGCAGCGCGCCGCCGGAGCTGATCGTCGTGCGCTACCGCGGCGCGGAGGACGATCCTCGTGTGCTGGCGCTTGTCGGCAAGGGCATCTGTTTTGACAGCGGCGGCTACAGCCTGAAGTCGAACATGCGCACGATGTTCGACGACATGGGCGGCGCCGCCGCGGTCCTCGGCGCGCTGCGCACCGTTGCCCTGTTGCGCCTTCCG
>JAGAYQ010000106.1 GCA_017940445.1 Pyramidobacter sp.
AGACGCATGCAGCCATAAAAACCCGCCGCGGGGAACGCTCCCTGCGGCGGGTTCATATCTGATTGGTGCGGCTGTGCGCTAAAAATGCTCATAGCGCAGCCGTCAGCATATTCTCTTTGAAATTCAGTCGTTTTGTCTTCGACAAACATGGCTGCATTCTGCCGAGCATCGGCGCAAAAAAGCGGCGCGCTCCGATCGTTTCGGAACGCGCCGCTTTTTATGCCGGGTTATTTGTTTGCAGCCGCTTCGTCTTTCGGCCAGGCGATCAGCCAGGGCTGATTGGCCTCTTCGGGCGGAAGCATGGAATGATCGAACCACATGGCGAAAAACTTCTCGCCGTTGACGGCGACATAGCCGTCCTGCCGGTGGTCGGCCGTATCGTAAGGATCGGCCATGATCAGCACGTCGTCGAGCGTCGAAGCCGCGTGCATCGTGTCGATGCCGATGATCACGCGCCAGTGTCCGCCCCAGTCAACGTTCTCGACCATGATCGGGCGGCCTTTGGCAAGCGTCTCGCACACGAAATCGCGAAAGGCGTCGTAGGTCTCGAACGCCGGATGATCGAGCTTGCTGTCCGCGTTCCACCCCAGCGAGCGAAACGCCTTCCCCATGCCGCTCAGGCTGGTGCCGATGGGATACGGCTTCGTGCCCATTTTTTCAGCCAGCGTGAATTCCGTCTCGCTCCCGCCGCGGCCGAAATAATGCAGCACCATAAGTCCGCAGGCAGAGCCGCAGGTGTTCTCACGCGTCTGCTGATACGTGGAAAAATGCGTCAGCACAATGCGCCCTTTGCCGCTCTGCAGCTCAAAATAATCAGGCGAGCTGAAATAGGGCGAACTGCCATGATCGATCTCGCGCGGCGCCGACGAAGCGCCTTCGCTCCGCGTGTCAGTCCCTTCGGGATAGGGGATCACTCGCGGCCCGGCGCACGCTGCGGCCGTCAGCGCGAGCGCCGCCGCTGCAGCTGCTATCGCTCTTTTCATGTATCGTCAGTCCTCCACCAGCACGTGGATAGCGTTGCCGCTGGGCACCAGCATCGACAGGCCGTCCGTGCCGGACTGCTCGACAAGCCAGTTGTCGGCTTCCTGCACGGTGCGGAACACTTTGCCGGGGAACGGCACGTTCGGCCTCGACGTGACGAGCGCGGCGGGGCGCCCCTGCATCTCCAGCACGCATCTCAGGGCGATATAGCCGGGAATGGTAAACGCTTCCTTTAAATAAGCGGCAAATTCCGCCGGATCGGCAAGCGAGCGCAGCAGCGACTGCTCGAAGTCGCCGGGGCCGAGGCTGTCCTCCAGATCGGCGACGAGGACGACTGGCGCGTCCTTCTCCATCGCGCCGAGGGGCGAGAACAGGGCCTTGGTGCCCTGATAGAGGTCAAGGTCGAACGGGAAGCCGCCGCACGAGGTGATGCAGCGCTTCGCCTTCTGAGGGATGTAGATCGAGTCGAACGAATGGCAGGCCGCACAGCCCGTCTCCCATGCCTTCCACAGGTCGCCGGCCACCCATGCGGCCGGAGCGCCGTACTTGTCTGCGATCGTGTTGAGCAAAAAGCACTTTTTGCCCCGGATCGCCAGATCGGCATAGGCGTGCTGATCGATCGCCATCGGGTTGTTTTCGATCAGGCCGGTGTCGGTAAGCGGGTTGAGCTTGCCGTCGATCAGGCAGTGGTTGTGATTGACGACGATCGAGCGGCGGCCGGAGATGCCGGGCATGATCATTTTTCTGCCGCCGCTGTAGCCGGCCATGTCGTGATAGGTGATGCCGCCGACGAGCACGACGAGATCTGCCTCGGCAAAAGCGGGATCGAGCGTCACGGGCGTGCCTGTCGGCGTGAACAGGCCTGTGTCGACGGCCTGTTCGCAGTCGTGGCTGATCCACGCGTCGCCGGAAGCCAGCGCATCGCCGAAGACCATCGCCTTATCCTGCTCCAGCACCGGGCGATGCTGCCCCGTTGCCGCGATCCATGTGACGGAGGCGCTTTTGTTCACCGAGGCGATGCGGGCGCGGACGGCAGCGTTCATCGCCGGAGCCTGACACCAGCCGCGCGTCACGTCAGGCACGCAGATGGCGATCTTCTTCGCGTCCTTCGCCAGTTCTTCCAGCGAGGGCGAGCCGATGGGATGATCGAGCGCCTCGTCGATCGTGCTGAACGCGCCGCACGCGCCGTGATCCTTGGCGACGGGGACGATATAGTCATACGGGCTGGTCCAGCGCTGCACGCCGCGGCCCAGCTTCACTTCGTATTCTTTCATGAGAAAAGCTCCTCCATGCGGGAAATTTCTTGCGCCTATTATAGCCGCTCGCCATTTAAAAGAAAAGGTCAGAAAATATTTTTTCGTGAATTCGAGTACAGAAACGGGACCGTTTGCCGGCGGCACTTGTATTTTGACATCAAAACTGTTATTCTGAGCAGGCAAAAGGCATTCAAGCGCCGCGCTCAAAAGCGGCCGCCTGGAAAGGAAAAAAACAGCCAATGGAAGCAAACGAGATGAATGTGAATCAGAGTGCCGCGCCCAAGCGCAACGCCTTCGACATGACGATCGACGAGTGGAGGGCGTTCGTGCAGGATGAGCTGAACCTGCCTCGCTACACCGCCGACCAGATCTGCCAGTGGATCTATCAGAAGAAGGTCTTCGACTTCGCGGCCATGACCAACCTGTCAAAAACGCTGCGCGCGCAGCTGCCAGAGCTGATCGACATCCGCCTGCCGCGCCTGGCGAAGGTGCAGGTGTCGCAGGACCGCACGCGCAAATACCTGTGGCGGCTCGACGACGGCCAGTTCATCGAGTCGGTGCTGATGGACCACGGCAACCACTTCACCGCCTGCATCTCATCGCAGGTCGGCTGCCCGCTGCGCTGCGGCTTCTGCGCCACAGGCCAGCAGGGCTTCACGCGCAACCTCACAGCAGGCGAGATCGTCGCCCACTTCGCGGCGATGGAGTCTGACGTGGGACACGACATCAACAACGTCGTCTTCATGGGCATGGGCGAGCCGTTCCTCAACGCCGACAACGTGCTGCGCGCCGTGCGCATGTTCCTGGAGCCGAAGATGCGCGGCCTCTCCGTGCGCCACGTCACCATCTCCACCTCCGGCATCCCGGACGGCATCCGCCGCCTCGCCGACGAGGACCTGGGCATCTACTTGTGCCTGTCGCTGCACGCGCCTAACGACGAGATCAGATCGCGCATCATGCCCGTCAACGACAAGTTCCCGCTCTCGCAGGTGTTCTCCGCCCTCAGATACTGGCAGAAAAAGACCGGTGTCCGCGCCACGATGGAATACATCCTGCTGAAGAACGTCAACGACACGCCCGAATGCGCCTATGAGCTGGCCACGCTGTTCGACGGCCTTCAGGTGTACGTCAACCTCATCCCCTTCAACCCCGTTGAAGGCACGCGCTTTGCCCGCCCCTCCGCCAGCCGCATCCAGCCGTTCATGAAGATCCTCAAGGAGCTGAACGTCGAGTGCGAGCTGCGCAAGGAGCACGGGACCGACATCGACGCCGCCTGCGGGCAGCTTCGCGGAAAGACGGTGAATCAATAATGAAGATCGATAAAGACTTTTTGGGTCCCAGCAAGCTGAAACTGACACTGACAGCAGCGCTCGCGCTCGTCGCCGCCACTGTCGCCGTGTGGGGCGTGATCAGCCACAGCGGCAAAGTCCAGCGTCAGAACGCCGAACTCGTCATGACGATGACCCGCATGACGCCCGAACCGAAATGGGAAAACGGTCTGACGCGCGCCGCGCTCGAACGCTCGCTCCTGGCAGCCCGCCCGGAGCTGGGCAAAGACGCGCAGCTGTGCTTTGCCGCGCCCTGCTGGGCCGTCGTTCATCGCGAAGGCGAGTCGGTCCTGCTCAAATGGACGCGCGAGGGCAAGTCGTTCACCTGGACAGAGCTGGACCGGGCAAAACGGCAGTAGTTCCCGCAGCTGTTCCACATGAAACAGCGTTTTTCGTGCGGCGTTTTTCAGAACTGATGTTCCACATGAAACAAACGCCGCGATTTTGTTTTTTCCGGGGGGAAATAAAAAATGGACTACAATGAAGTGCTGACCAAGGCGCGC
>JAGAYQ010000107.1 GCA_017940445.1 Pyramidobacter sp.
GCGAAGCCCATCTCGTGGGTGACGATGGCGATGGTCATGCCGCTTTGGGCCAGTTCCTTGATGACGTCGAGCACTTCCATGACCATCTCGGGATCGAGGGCGCTGGTGGGCTCGTCAAAGAGCATCACGTCGGGGTCCATCTCCAGCGAGCGGACGATGGCCAGTCTCTGCTTCTGGCCGCCGGAGAGCTTGCCGGGGAATTCGTCCTTCTTGTCGGCCAGGCCGACGCGGTCGAGCAGGGCGAGAGCTTTCGCTCTGGCTTCGTCGGGCTTCAGCGTGCCGTTGGTGACGGGGGCGATGGTGACGTTGTCAAGCACGCTCAGGTGCGGGAAGACGTTGAAGTGCTGAAAGACCATGCCGATCTTGCGCCGCGCCTGCATCACGGCGGCGCCGGGGGCGGCGAGATCTTTGCCCTGGAACCACACATGGCCGGAATCGGGCGTCTCGAGCAGGTTCATACACCGCAGCAGTGTGCTCTTGCCGCAGCCGGAGGGGCCGAGGATGGTGACGACTTCACCGCGGCTGATCTCAAGGTTGATGCCTTTGAGCACTTCGAGGGAGCCGAAGCTCTTGCGCAGCTCTTCAACGCGGATGACGGAATTATCGCTCATTGGCTCTCAACCTCTTTTCCAGCCGGCGCGTCAGGCGCGACAGGCTGATCGTCAGGAACAGATAGATGGCTCCGGAGATGCACAGCGGCTCGATGGCCAGGAAGGTGACCGACTGCACTTTTTTGTAGGCGGTCATCAGCTCGCCGATGAAGAACGTGGAGGCGAGCGACGTTTCCTTGATCATGACGATCATCTCGTTGCCGAGGGCGGGCAGGATGTTGCGGATCGCCTGCGGGAAGATGATCTTCGTCATGATGTATTTCTCTTCCATGCCGAGGCTGAGCGCGGCTTCGCGCTGGCCGGGGTCGACGGCCTGAATGCCGGCGCGGATGATCTCGGCCACGTAGGCGGAGGAGTTGACGACGAGCGCGCAGAGGATGCAGAGCACGTCGGGCATCTCCGGCAGGATCTTGGGCAGCAGCAGCCAGAAGAAATACAGCTGGAGCAGCATGGGCGTGCCGCGGATGAGCTCGACGTACACGCCGACGGCGCCGCTGAGCGCTCTATTGCGCGACATCTTCGCCAATGCCACGAAAACGCCCGCCAGCGTGCCGATGAGCAGCGAGACGGATGAGAGCCAGATCGTGTTCCACAGGCCTTCGACGAAGACCATGCCGTACTGGCTCAGGATGATGCCGATATTGTGTATCATAGTGTTTTCAGCCTCCCGGACCAGAAAGGCGTCTGGTCAAACGCAGTCATAAAGGCCCCGCCCGTGCGCACGCTACGGGCGGGGCGCGAAAAACAGATTCTTTTATATGTGCCCGATGCAGGGGGCACAAACGGATGAGCGGTCTTTGATTATTTCACGCCAAGCTTCTTGGCTTCTTCGGTAGCAGCTGCGTGCCAGACGGTGAACAGATCCTTGGCGACGACTTCTTCGATGATCTTGTTGACCTCGGCGATCAGCTCCGTCTCGCCCTTGGTGGCGGCGACGCTGTTGCCGCTGTTCTTGCCAAGCTCAAAGCGCAGGGGCAGCACGACCAGCGTGGGGTGCGCGGCCACGAACGAGGAACCGTTCGTCACCGACACGCAGACGGCGTCGATCTTGCCGGCTTCGAGCGCCAGCTCGGCGTTGATCAGCGTATCGAAGACGCGGCGCTTGACCTTGGGCAGGTGCATCTCGACCAGCTGCTCCTGCAAGGTGCCCGAGTGGTAGCCGACCTGCTTGCCGTCGAAGGCGTCGAACGACGTGTATTTCTCCGCGTCTTCCTTGCGGACCATCAGGCTGTGACCGGCGTCGGGCTTGTAGGAAATGCTCAGCTCAAGGCTCTGGGCGCGCTTGGGCGTGTAGGCGATGCCGGAGATAGCCAGGTCATACTTGCCCTGCGCGATGCCGGCAAGCACGGCCTCAAACGAGAGGGGAACGAGCTTCAGCTTGACGCCCAGCTTGTTGGCGATGTACTTGGCCAGCTCGATGTCGCTGCCGCGGATGGCGTCCTGGCCGGTCTTGGTGTTGTCGAGGAACTCGTAGGGCGCGAAATACGGCTCGGTGCAGACGACCAGCTCGCCGGCTTCGAGCACTTTCTTCAGACGCTCTCCCGCAAAAGCGGCGCCCGAGAGCGCAAGAACAGCCAGCATCAGCGCGGCGATCTTCTTCATGTTTTTCATCGTGAACGGACCTCCGTAAGTGAAAAATCCCGGCAGTATCCGCCGGTTTTATTTTACCGCTTTATTATAGCGCAGTGATAAAAAAGCGCAAGTCCCAAAAAATATTCCGCATATTTCGCCAGATCGGGCATTCGATTTCGCAAAAAGGCGCTGGGGCATTATAATAAATGAGTGAATAATCTTTTCCGCTGCTTGCCGCGGCGGAAAACAAAACAGGAGAAAGATCATGAACGTACAGATCCTTGAGCTGCTCGAAGGCGCCCGCCAGGCGCGGGGAACGACGGTCGTCATCGACGTGTTCCGCGCCTTTTCGCTGGAGGCATGGCTGTACGCGCGCGGCGCGAAGCAGCTTTACGCCGTCGGTGCGGAAAGCGAAGCACGGGCGATGAAGGAACGCCTTCCCGATGCCGTGCTTGTAGGGGAGCGCGGCGGAAAGATCCTGCCCGGCTTTGACTTTGGCAACTCGCCGTCGCAGACGGAAGGCTTTGACTGGAACGGAAAGACTGTCATCCACACGACCAGCGCGGGAACTCAGGGGCTTGTCGCCGCAGCGGGAGGAGCGGACGAGATCCTTGCCGGCAGCCTCGTCAACGCCGCCGCGATCGCCCGCTTCATCGCGGCCAAGCGGCCGCGCGACGTCTCGCTCGTGGCGATGGGCTGGAACGGCAAGGAGCGCGCGCCGGAAGACTGGCTGTGCGCGCGCTATATCGCCGCGCTGCTGGAGGGAAAAACGCTCGACAAACAGGCAGAACTGTCGGCGGTGCGCGCGCATAAAGAGGGCGCGAAGTTCTTCGACCCCGCGCAGCAGAGCGTGTTTCCCGAGAAGGATTTCTGGCAGTGCGTCGACTTCGACCGCTTCGATTTCGTCATCCGCGCCTGCCGCGAGAGCGAAGAAGTGTTCCGCATGGAACGTATCGGCCGGTTCTAACAATGGTCAAATAAAGCGCCGCGGGCGGCATTTTCATATGCGAAAAATGCCGCCTGAGGCGCTTTTGTGTTGCGTTGGCGGGCGTCATGCTATAAAATTCTTGAATCGGTCCCAAATTATAACTTATACTGAAAGAGGTCATATCATGCACGCTGCGCGTAAAGATCCGCTCTGCCCGATGCTGTTTACCACGCTGAAAAGCTATTCTCCGTCCCTGTTTGCCAAAGACGCCGTGGCCGGGCTGATCGTCGCCATCATCGCCCTGCCGCTTTCGATCGCCCTGGCGCTCGCATCCGGCGTCGGACCGGAAGAAGGCCTGTACACCGCGATCGCCGCCGGGTTCGTCATCTCCGCCCTGGGCGGCAGCACCGTGCAGATCGCCGGACCTACCGCGGCATTTGCCACCATCGTGGCCGGCATCGTTGCCCGCAGCGGCACCGACGGCCTGTTCGCCGCCACGCTCTGCGCCGGCGCGCTGCTCATCCTCATGGGACTGCTCAGGCTCGGCAGCCTGATCCATTACATCCCGCACACCATCACGACCGGATTCACAGCCGGCATCGCCGTCACCATCGCCATCGGCCAGCTCAAGGACTTTCTCGGCCTTGTCTTCCCGGCCGGGACCGTAGCCGTCGAGACGATGGAAAAGCTTGCCGCTGCCGCCGCGAATATCGGCACGCTCAATATCTGGGCGCTGGCCGTCGGCACGGCGTGCATCCTCATTCAGATCTTCTGGCCCCGCACCGGCAGCCGCGTGCCCGGCTCGCTGATCGTCGTCTTCGCGGCCGGCGCGGCTGTCGCCCTGTGCAAGCTGCCCGTGCTCACCATCGGTGATCTTTATACCATTCGTCCCGGCCTTCCCGCGCTGCGACTGCCTGCACTTTCCGCGGCGCAGATCACGGCCGCCCTGCCCGACGCGTTCACC
>JAGAYQ010000108.1 GCA_017940445.1 Pyramidobacter sp.
CGCGCGGTGCTGAACGGCGGCGCGCAGAAAAACGCTCCCGTGCTGTTCGGCAAAGCCCCGCTGGCTGCGATCCTCAACCTGTCCGCTTCATTCCTGCCCGAGAACTTCAAGCTGGCCGATCTGATGCCCGCAGAAGAAGCTGCCGAGGCCGAGAAGCAGATCGTCGCTCAGATCTCGCAGGCAGGATTTACCTGGGAAGACCTGGTCAAGCAGCTGCGCGGCAACATCACGATCGGCTTTGCCGGCAAGTTCACCGCCCCGATGGTGGGCGAGATCCCCGGCCTGTTCATCAACGCGACCGGCGTCGATCTGGCGAAGATCGCCCCGCTCGTCGAGATGGGCGCTCAGCAGCTGGGCGGCATGATCGGCAAGGCTGAGCCCTACGAAGCCGACGGCTGGAAGGGCTACAAGTTCAGCGGCATGGCTTCCGGCCTGATCGCGACGGGCGAGAAGGGCGTGCTCGTGGCCGCCATGAACGCCGATCAGTTCGGCGCGCTTGCTGAAGTCGTCCCCGGCCTGGCTGCCGCGGTCGAGCCCCGCAACTTTGCCCTCGGCCTGAACACGGCCGAGCTTCAGCCCGTGCTCAAGAAGATCTTTGCCGATCACGGCGATACGCTCCTGCAGATGGGCGGCGAAGAGGCGATGCAGGCGAAGGGCATCATCCAGCAGATCATCGACAACATGAACATGGTCGACGCCGTGTCGCTGGTTGCCGCTGACGAGAACACGCTTGTCCTCGAAGTGACCCCCAACGCGGGCCTCGTCAACATGGTCCTGCCCGCTCCCGAGACTGCTCCCGAGACTGCTCCCGCGGAAGAGAAGCCCGCAGCGTAAAGGCAATGAGTAATTAGTAATCAAAAACTAAAAGACATCCCCGCTTTCGGAACCTTCCGAGAAGCGGGGATGTCTTTTTTCTCATGACTCATTACGAATTAATCGATCGGTTCCAGGTCGGGGATCTGCGAGCCGGGGTTGTCGTCGAGGGTGTAGACGGAGAAGCGGATCGCCTTCTGCCGCCCGAGCGCGTCGGTGACAGAAAGACGGTGCTTGCCTCGCGTCATCGGCCACAGACAGGGACGGTCGGCGGTGCCGCGGCCGACGTAACGGCCGTCGACAAACCAGAAATATTCGCCGCTGCCTTCGGCGCGCAGGATGAGATTGGCGCCGTCTTCGTGCTTGAGGTAAGCGGCGTCGGCCAGCGGCGAGGTGATCGACAGCTCGCTGCGCTTTTCACGGGGACTCTCCATGTAAGCCGAAAGCTCCGGCGGCCAGACGACGACGACTTTGCCGTTTTCCAGATGGTGCATCGTGCAGGCGGCCGCGGGCGAGACTCCGGCGATGGCGTATTCCTTCACCGTCCGCGGACACAGCGGCGACGGCGGCAGGCCGGACAGGGCGCAGACTTCGCGGGTGACGACACCCGGCGGCGGAGACGTGAAACCGCCCGTGGGCAGGGCGCGGAGCGTCTCCAGCACGGCGGGCGCGGCCGCCCCCAGACCGACCAGTCCCGGATGCGGCTCGCCCTTGGGATCGCCCAGCCAGACGGCGAGCGTCCAGCGGTCGTTCCAGCCGACCGTCCAGGCGTCGCGCAGGCCGTAGGATGTGCCGGTCTTGAAGGCGAAGCGTCCCTTGGACGGATCGACGGAGCGCAGCAGCGTCGGCAGACGCGAGGGATCGGAAAGGATGTGCGTGGTGATCCAGGCGCTGTCGGCGGAGAAAACGCTGCGCTCGGCAACAGGATCGCTTTCGATAAAGCGGCTCTCGATGCGGTCGCCGAGGCGTGCCAGAGCAGTCGCCGCGGTCGCCAGCTGGAGCGGCGACACTTCACAGCCGCCCAGCACAAGCGAGTCGCCGTAATGCACGGCCGGCTGCGTGAGCGAACTGAACCCCAGAAGACGCAGCTTCTGGAGCAGGCGTTCGCCGCCCTCGCGTCGCAGGATGCGCACGGCGGGCACGTTGAGCGAGTCGACGAGCGCGTTGGCGGCGCTGACCGGACCGCGGTAGAGCCGGTCAAAGTTGCGCGGCGCGCGTCCCGAAAGCGTCAGCGGCGTGTCGGCCATCAGCGAAGCGGGCGAGAGCGTGCCGTCCTCAAACGCAAGCGCATAGGCGAACGGCTTGAGCGCCGAACCGGGCGAACGGAGCGCGGAGGCGCAGTCCACCCACTCCGCGGGAGCTCCTTTTTGCCCACGGCGGGCGTTGGGAACGTAAGCGCGGACGGCGCCCGTTCTGTTCTCGATGAGAACGCCGGCTGCCGTGACCTGACTGTCCTGATCGGCCAGCGCGTCAAGCAGCGAGGCGCGCAGCGTCTTCTGCATAGAGCGGTCGAGCGTGGAAGTGATGTCCCGCTCAGTCGTCAGCGAGGCGACTTTACGGCAGAACACCCATTCCTCGCCGGGCAGCGGCGTGATCGACCTGGGAAGCGGCTCGGCACGCGCCAGCCGCGCCTGATCCGCCGTGATGCGGCCGCGGCTTTCCATCAGCGAGATGGCCCAGTTGCGCCGCTGCAGAGCGGCCCGCGGGTGCAGGTCGGGACGGTACGCCGTCGGCCCCTTGACCATCACGGCCAGCAGCGCCGCCTGCGCGATCGTCAGGTCGCGGGATGAGCGTCCAAACCAGGCCAGCGACGCGGCCTCAACGCCGCGCAGGTTGCTGCCGAGCGGGATGATGTTGAGATAGATGCTCAGCAATTCTTCCTTGGAGTGCGTCCTTTCGAGCTGACGCGCCTGGGCGAACTCGCGCAGCTTGGTGCGCACAGTGCGCTCGGCAGGCCAGCAGATGCGGACGATCTGGCTGGTGATCGTCGATGCGCCCGATCTTACTCTTCGCGATGTGAGGTTGTCGAAGGAAGCGCGCATCAGCCCCAGCCAGTCGACGCCGCTGTGCGACCAGAAGCGGCGGTCTTCCACCTCGACGGCGGCGATCGGCATCCAGCGCCCCATATCAGAAAGAAGGACGGGGAGACAGAACTCCCCGTCCTCTGACAGAGTCACGCTGAGCAGCGCGCCTGAACGGTCGCGGACGGCCGTTGAGCGGGGCCAGGCGGAGAGGCGGCTCTCCACGGGAGCGAGGCCGCCCAGGCTCTCCCAGCAGCGGAAGAGCCCGAACGCCGCGCACAGCCCGAGGAGAAGCGTGCCTCCCAGCCAAAGCGTGAGCTTGCGATGTTTCATTGTTCCGATTGATTACTGCACCGTGACGGAAGCGCTCTTGCCAAGGTAGGCAATGCCCTTGTTGCCGAGAGCTTCAACGGCGACGGGCGGCAGCGTGAACGTTCCGCGCGTGGTGGCACGGCAGGGCAGCTTCCACTCAAAGACCTTGCCGCGTCCGGAGACGTTGAGGAGCAGACGGTCGAATCTCAGGTCGCTCCTGGCGGAGAATCCGTCGCTGCTTACACTCTCTCCCGCGTTTGCGGCTTCAAAGCCGGCGGGCAGCAGGACCGAGACGCGCAGATCGGCGGGGCGGTTGAGTCCGGTGATCTTCACCTTCATCAGCACTTGCTGACCGAAGGCGACCGAAGCGAGATCGACAGGCTCCTCCGTCTTGGCGTCGAGGATCGTTCTCTCCACGCGCAGGCCGCGGCTGTAGCTCTTGGGCTCCGTGGCGGGAACGCCGGAAGCCGTCCACGAGTACCACAGCGAGCCGGCGCCGGTGGCGGTGATGCGGAACTTTCCGCCCTTGTCGCCCTTCCAGACGGCGGGCTTGCCGTCGAAGCTGGCCAGCTCCGTTCCGTCGGGGCCGAGCAGCTTGGCCTGGACGGGGCCG
>JAGAYQ010000109.1 GCA_017940445.1 Pyramidobacter sp.
CAACGACGCCGCCCAGGGCGGCATACTGCTGATCGCCGGCGCGGTCAACGACGAGCACGTCGCCGGGGCCGACCATCTCGGTGACTTTGTGGAGCAGCGTGCTGTCGTTCGACGCCAGTTTGCAGGTGACGGCACGTCCGATGAAACGCTTGCCGGGCAGCGAGATGAACAGCGGAACGGTATTGAAGCCGAAGTTGCGGAAGTGGCCGATGGTCGCCGGCTCGGCGGCGCTGATGGCCTTCAGCTGTTCGTTGCTCAGGGTGACGACGTTGGGATTGATGATCATGTTCAAAGCATCTCCTTTAAAATATGCCGCGGCGGAACGTTGCCGGCGCGGCTGAATATGCGCAGAAAAAACGGAGATCCCGCGCAGGGACCTCCGTTTTTTCGCATCGTTATTTGACAGCGCGGATGCGGGCGGCGTAGCCCTTGGGAATGTAGTCCCTGTTTTCCAGCTCCTCGATGAACGGCTCCATCTTGGCACGCCACGGAGCGAGGTCAACTTCGATCATCTCGACGCCGTATTCCTTCTTCATCTTCTCGATGATCTCGCCGCACTTGTTCAGAGCCTGCTCGGTGACGTAGTCGCCGGCCTTGTTGATCTCGTCAAGAAGGATCTCCTGCTGTTCCTTCGTCAGCTTCTGGAACTTGCGGTCGTTCATGACCACGGCGACCTGCTGCGGGTACTCATAGGTGATCGTCAGATAGGGCGCCACTTCGCAGAACTTGAACAGATACGCGTCGACGACGGGGCACGTCACGGCATCAACGGTGCCCTGCTTGAGCGCCAGATACGTCTCGGTGTAGGGGATGACGGTGACGGCGCAGCCCAGCTGCTCCCAGGCGCGGACGCTCGTGGGGTTGGAGTTCATGCGCAGCTTCAGGCCCTTCAGGTCATCAAGCGAACGGATCGGCTTGCGCGAAGCGATCACGCGGAAGGGGCCGCGCAGCCAGTTGCGCTTTGTGTTGACCACGCGCAGGCCGGCCTTTTTCAGAAGCGGCTCTTCAACTTCTTTTTCCATGTCGCTGAGGAGGAAGTTGCGGTAGTGCTCGTTGTCGCGGAACATGTAGGGCACGGCGGGCGCGCGCAGAAGCGGCGCATACATGTCGTAATAGCCGTAGCCGTCAGCGTAGAAATCCTGAACGCCGCGGATCATGTTCTCGATCTGCTTCTTGGCGTCGCCGAGGACTTCGCCGAAATAGCACTGGATCTCCACTTCGCCGTTCGTTCTGGCCTTGACGTTGTCGGCCATCATCTGGAGCGCTACGCTCTCAGGATGCGTCGCGATCATCTTGTTGCCGAGGCGCAGCTTCACAGCCGCTTCGGAAGCGTCGCTCAGGGCAAGTGCCGCACACAGAGCCAACAGTACAGTCCGTTTCATCATTGCAGAACAGTCTCCTTTCAGTCTTTTCGCAAAAATACCGAACGCGCACCCTTTGGCGCGGTCATTCGTTCTATTATTATAAAATAAGAAACACCGTTTGTGCAAGCGCAAATGATTACATGATCATCGTAAAATCGGCTTCGTACTCCCATTCATCGGTGAACACATACTGATTGCTCACAAGGAGCGGCTTGTCGGCGCTATCCCAGATGAAGCGGCGCACGCGCATGATCGGCGTGCCGGCCGGCAGCTCCAGCCAGGCGGCAAACTGAGGCGGCGGCACGCGCACAGCCAGTCTTTCGTGCGAACGGCGCGCCGTGACGGCGAATTTGGACATCAGCAGCTCCTTGAGCGACATAAAATCGCCCGCGGCCTGAAAGACGTTCAGATCATAATGGGGGTGGAAGAAATTCTCAAGCAGCACCGTCGGCTTCTCGCTGATGCACTGAAGGCGGACGAGGCGCGTGGCGGCGCCGCCCTCCGGCAGTTCGAGGAACGCGCCGATCTCGGGATCCTCGGGGACTTTCATGTTCAGCTCGACCGTCCGCGCCGTCAGACGTCCCCAGTTGCGCTCATAGCATTTCAAAAATCCCGTTGCGATCAGCCATGGACTGGTCCGCGCCTGATCGGTCACGAAGGTGCCCTTGCCCTGGCGGCGCACGACGAGCCCTTCGTTTTCAAGTACGCCAAGCGCCTGACGCACGGGCGCGCGGCTCGTGCCGTAGATCTTTTCAAGTTCGCTTTCCGTGGGCAGGAGCGCGCCGGGCTCGTATGTTCCGCCGCAGATCTTCATCTGCAGGTCGCGGTAGATCTGAAAGTACAGCGGTATCGCCATCGTTTTTTCTCCCATCTCGATTATTTATTATAACGATATTACCTTATAAAACGCGGCCCGTTTTGTCAAGCGCGGAACAAAATGATTCTTTAAGAAAAATAGAACGCCGGCGTATGGTTCCGGCGTCTTTTACAGCTGTGATGCTTTTTCACGATTCATGAGCTCATCGCGAGTGTCGCGCCCGCCTGGGGCACGGAATTCGGCGCTGTAAAACAAATTTGCTTGTATTACTTCCCCAGCACATAGCGGTTTTTCTCGGGCGAGAAGACGAGCTTGGTGAACATCACCGGCTTGCCGTCGCCCAGCCAGGTGCGGTGCAGCATCAGCGCCAGGGTGCCTTCGGCCAGTTTGAGATGCTCGGCCTGTTCTGCGTCGAGAGCCACGGGCAGCACCTCGCAGAGGTAGCTGTCGGTGACAAACCCCAGTTTCTGCTTGATGTCCTTGTAGATCGGCCGGGTGAAGTCATTGTCCTTGATCTGCGAGAAAACGTCGCGCGTCATCAGCGAGATCTCCAGTTCGGCCGGCTCGTTCTGCGCCGCGAAAAAGCGGATGCGGTACAGCTCGACGATCGGCGCGCCCTTTTCCACGCCCAGCTGTGCGGCCGTGAAGGCGTCAGCTTTCAGCTTTTTCACGCTGACGAGCGTGTGCGTGGAGCCGAAGCTGTCGGGCAGACGGAACGAGACGATGTCGCCGATGAACTTCTGCTGAGCAACAAACGTGCCGCGCCCCCGCTGACGGATGATCGTCCCCCTTGACTCCAGCTCGCCCAGGGCCTGACGGACCGTCATGCGGCACACGCCGAAATGTTCCGCGAGCTCGGGCTCCGACGGCAGGCGCGTATCTGGCGGCCATTCACCGCTGGCGATCTTGGCACACAGCTCATCTGTGATCTGCTTGTACAGCGCAACGCCTTTTTTTCTCTGCATACAGACATTCCCCCAGAACGGCCGAAACAGCGGCCGGATGAATTCCGAAATTATTATACCATTAATAAAAAGTCCCGTCATGTGCTGACGGGACTTTTTTGATACCCAATTACTGTTATTTTATTCAAAAAAGATTTGTGCCGTGTTCCGCACCGCTTCGAAGGCAGCACACGATCAGGATCGCGCCGGCCGCAAATGCAAAAAAGCAGGACAGCAGCCGCGGCACTGCTGTGAAGGCGGCGGCGAAGAACATGACCGTGGCGCACAGCATCAGGATCCTCATCGATGACGAAAGCGGACGCCTGCGGCAGTAGCCTTCAACGCTGACGG
>JAGAYQ010000014.1 GCA_017940445.1 Pyramidobacter sp.
CATTTCCAGATCGTCAACGTCGAGCCGGGCTCGGCCTACCAGATGGGCTTTCAGTACGGCGCGCAGGCTGTTCGCCAGATCCATGGCGGCATCGCCGACTACAGGACGCTGTTCGCGCAGACCAGCACGATGAGCTGGGACGAGATCGCCCAGTACGCCGTCAGCTACGCGCCGATCGTCAAGGCGGCCTACCCCGAACTGATCGATGAAGTCCGCGGCATCGCCGACGGCGCAGGCGTGTCGTTCGCCGACGTGATGGTGCTGAACACCCGCTATGAGATCACCAAGTTCCCCAAGCCGCACGAGTGCACCAGCTTCTCGCTGCTTCCCGAAGCCACGGCCGGCGGCAAGGCTTACACCGGCCAGAACTGGGACTACCGCGCCGGCATCATCGACAACATCGTCATCGTCCACTACACCATGCCCGACGGCACGCGCATCGTCGGCTGCGCCGAAGCCGGCCAGGTGATCCGCAACGGCTTCAACAGCCACGGCATCGGCCTGTGCGCCAACAACCTGCAGTCGAAGGGCGACAACCGCGGCACGGCGCTGCCCGTCACCTTCCTGCGCCGCAAGGTGCTGGAGAGCAAAAACTTCGACGAGGCGAAAAAGCTGCTTCTTGAAACGCCGCGCAACGTCTCGAACAACTTCATCCTCGGCTCGGCCGAGGGCAAGGCGCTCGACTTTGAGACGTCGCCGCTCGGCACCGACCTGATCGAGCCGACCGGCGGCATCCTCACCCACGCCAATCACTTCATGGTCGATCCGTCCAAGGAGGCGCTTGAGCAGTCGCCGCGCGCCGCGCGTCTGTTTGAGCTGCTGAACGAGCGCCGCGGGACGATCGACGTGCCGTGGATCATCCGCTGTCTGAGCGATCACGAGAACTATCCCAAGGCCATCTGCCGCCATCCCGCCGACACCTCGCTGCCGCTGTCGCGCCGCAGCTGCACGGCCGCCGGCATCATCTACAACCTTACCGACGGCGTAGCGCACATCTGCAAAGGCCCCAGCTGCGAAAACGAGTTCGTGGCCGTGCCGCTGTAAGGAGCCGAGCGCATGACGCCGAAAGAAAAAGCGCTCGCCTGGGTCGACGAGCACTTTGACGAATGCCTCGCCGAGCTGAAAAACGCCGTTGCCTGCGAAAGCTACGCCGGCAACGAAGCCGGCCTTGAAAAGATGCGCGACACGCTCGAAGCCGATCTGCGCCGCAGCGGCCTCGTCACGCAGCGCCATCCTGTCGAAGGCGGCAACGCGCTGATCTCCGCCTCGCTGGCCGGAGATGCGCCCGAGACGCTGCTGTTTTACAACCACTACGACGTGGTCCTGCCCGGCAAGACCCAAAACTGGGCGAACGGCGCGCCGTTTTCCGTCGACGAGCGTGACGGATTTCTCTACGGCCGCGGCGTGAGCGACGACAAAGGCGGCCTGTACTACCGCATCCACGCCGTGCGCGCGATGATGGAGGCCAACGGACGCGTGCCGCTGAACCTGAAATTCCTCGTCGAGGGCGACGAAGAAACGTCCAGCCCGTCGATGAGCCGCTTCGCGCGAGAGCACGTCTCGGAGTTCAAAGAGCTGACCGCCGCCGACGTCTGCCTGTGGGAAAACGGCTGCAACGACGCCGCCGGACATCCGTTTCTGCGCTGCGGCGTGCGCGCTGCCGTCGCTTTCGACCTGCGCGTCACCACCGCGAAAAGCGATGTTCACGGCCGTATGGGCGCTACCGTGCCCAGCGCCTCGTGGCGGCTGATCTGGGCTCTGGCTTCGCTCAAAGACGCACAGACTGAGCGCGTGACGATCGACGGTTTTTATGACGACGTCCTGCCCGTCACCGAGGCCGACCGCCAGGTGCTGCGCGACTTTCCGTCCGACGAAGCCCGCATGAAGGAAGCGCTGCAGCTTAAGTCGTTCGTGCGCGGCGCGACCGGCGAGCAGCTCAAGCAGCAGATGTACATGGAACCTTCGTTCTCCGTCTGCGCCCTCGAAGCCGGCGAGCCCCACAACGGCGTGCGCGGCATCGTGCCCCACACCGCCTACGCGCGCATCAGCTTCTACCTCGTCGCCAACCAGGACCCCGACGACATCGAGAAAAAGCTGAGAGCTCACCTCCAGAGCCGCGGCTTTGGCGACGTGGAAGTCATCCGCTGCGGCGGCGAGTCACGCCCCGTGCGCACGCCCCCCGACCACCCGTTCCGCTTCCGCGCCTGCGAAGCGGCTTCGCGCGTGTACGACAAGCCCATGGTCATCGAGCTGACGCAGATGGGCGCCGGTCCCGCGTCCGTCCTCGCGGACGCCTGGCCCGAGCTTCCCATCTTCGGCATGGGGCCGGCTAATACCACCGCCAACCACCACGCCCCGGAAGAGAACATGAAGATCGAGCACTACAAAAACGCGATCAAGTGTCTGATCGAACTGTGTTACTCATACACAGAACAATAAACAGCGCGCCGCGGGAGCCGTTCCACATGGAACGGCTTCCGCGGCGCGTGTTTTTGTATCCGTTTTTATCTGAAGCAGCCGAACAGGCGGCTGGCTTCGTATCCCGCGACGACGCGGGAGGAGAACTGATCGGACAGCCTCAGCGCTGCTTCTTCGAGCTGAGCGGGATGGATGCCGATGCGGATGGACTCTTTGGCTTCGATGTAGGCGGAAAGCTTGTCGCACACTTCGATGATCCGGCCGTCGACGGGGTCCATCTCGTCGCTGCCTTCTTCGAGCGTCAGATCG
>JAGAYQ010000110.1 GCA_017940445.1 Pyramidobacter sp.
CGCGCGCCTGGGAAGCGACCACGCTCAAGACCATCGCCGCACAGATCGCCGCGGAGGCGAACGTGCAGCTGTATTTCAACCTCGCGAACGATATTTCGTATCCGCGGCGCGACCAGAAGGAGCAGAGCGACCTCGCCTTTTTGCAGCGGCTGGGCTGGGAAGACGGCGGCGACTTCCGCGTCAAGCTGACGGACAAAAAGCTGATCATCGCCAGCCAGGCCGATCTGGAAAAGGCGGCCAGCGCGGCGAAGGTGAAGCCGCCCGAAAACAGCGCAAAAACGATCGCCAGTGCAACGGACATGGCCGCACGTCTGAATACGTGGAGCTTCACCAGCAGCGCCAACCGGCAGTACTGCGCCTGTAAAGTCAGCTGGTACGATGCGCGCAGGAAAAAGAATTACAGTGCCACCGTGCAGGCCGGCACACAGGAGACCGGGCAGACGCTGGTGATCAACACTCGCTGCGAATCGCAGGCCGACGCCGAGCGCATCGCCCGGTCGCGCCTGCGGCAGGCCAACATGGCCACAGTCAAGGGCAGCCTGACGATGATCGGCGACGTGCGCATGAGCGCGGGGCTGAACATCGACCTGGAAGGCTTCGGCGTCTTCGACGGCAAGTACTTCATCGACACGGCCACGCACACCGTTGACGGCGGCGGCTACAAAACATCGTTGCAGATCCACCGCGGAAAGGATCGCGAATGAACGAACAACATTGCACCATCCACGCCGGCGAAGTGTCGGCCATCTATCCGGAGCGCCACACCGCGCGAGTGCGCCTGCCCGATCTGGAAATCGTCACCGACGAGCTGCCGATACTGGTGCCCGCCGCCGTAAAAAGCCACGATTACCGCCTGCCCGAAGTGGGGGAGACGGTGCTCGTGGCTTTTTCGTCAGGCGGCGCCGAGGCCGGCTACATCCTCGGCTGTTTGTACACGGCTGCCGATCCCGTGCCCGTAAAGAGCGCCGACGTGCGCCACTGGAGCATGGAAGGCGCCGGCGCGGTGGAGCTGGACCGTGCCGCGCACAGCGTGATGATCATCGACGCGCACGGCAGCGTGATCAAAATGGCCGGCGGCGACATCGTGCTGCAGGCTGCGGGGAACATCCACCTCAACCCCGGTCATGTTGATGTGCCGGCACACCTGGCAAGCATGTTTGACTGAAAGGAGCGTTCCCCATGCCAGCAGTCACGAGAAAAGGCGACGTCGGCACCGGACACGGGTGATGGCCGTCACGGCCCTCGGTCGAGGGCTGCGGCACGGTCTTCGTCAACGGCATAGCCGCGCACTGCACCGGGCACGCCTGGGCGGCGCACACCTGCCCGTCCATTCCGGAGACGCACGGCAGCGTGCTGGCTGCCGGCTGGCCGACGGTGACGGCAGAAGGGAGAACTATCGGCTACATCGGCGCGCCGGTGGCCTGCGGCTCGGCCGTGGCGACGGGCTCGCCCAATGTGTTCGTCGGATCATAAAAGGAGTGATGCGAATTGCTTGGAACGTTCGGCGAAGTCGTCTTTGAAACGTCTTCGCAGCTCATCCGCACGTTCGACGGCTTCAAGCGCACGCAGGCGGCGCGATGGGCGACGCATGACCGCATCGGCCTGAAGCCCCTGATCGAGTACACGGGGCCGCAGGCGGTGAGCGTGAACTTCGACATGAACTTTTCCGTCGAGATGGGCGTGCATCCGCTGGGCGAGATCCAGACGCTGCAAGGCCATCTCGACGCCGGCGATCACTGCGAGCTGATCCTCGACGGCCGGTATTTCGGCGATTTCGTGATCGAATCGCTGAACGAAGAATGGACACGGCTCGACAATCGCGGCGGCCTGCTTGCCGCGCGCGTGTCCGTGTCGCTGAAGGAGTACGCGCCATGGCCGCAAGCGTGACGGTGATCGCTCATTCTGACACCGTGAACTTCGCTCCGGCGACGGAGATCGAGGAGATCGTCCAGAACCTGCGCACTATATTGACCACAGCCGTCGGCACCGTGCCGCTGGACCGCGATTTCGGCGTGCCGGTCGACCTGATCGACAAGCCGATGCCCGTTGCGCAGGCCAAGCTGACGGCGCAGATCGTCAAGGCTGTGCACAAATACGTGCCGCGCGCCACG
>JAGAYQ010000111.1 GCA_017940445.1 Pyramidobacter sp.
CTTCCGTCATCGGCGTCAACGTTGATAAGGACAAGCTCAGCACCTACCTGATCCACCTCTGCATCACCGTCTCGCTGTACGGCATGCAGATGTTCGTCGGCTGCGGGCTTGGCTCGATCATGGAAAAGAGCGGCATGTGGCCCGATCTGCCTTTTGGCTGGGGCTCTGCCGCAGTGTTCTCTTACTGGGGCGGGCACGGTTCGGCTGCCGGCGCGGGCAAAGCCTGGGAGCACTACAACATCATCGGCAATACCGACATCGGCATGGTCATGTCCACGCTCGGCGTCATCGCCTGCTTCGTCTTCGACATGCTGATCATCAACATCGGCGTGCGCAAGGGCTGGGCCACTCAGGCTGTCAGCGACTACAAGGCTGATCCCAGCTTCTTCGGCGGCCTTCTGCCCGAGAACAAGCGTGCTCCCATCGGCGTTGAGCGCGTTCCCAGCACTGGCGTCGACAACTTCTCGTTCCAGCTGGCCATTGTCCTCTTCTGCATGTTCCTCGGCAACAAGGGCATGGGCTACCTCAAGAGCGTGATCCCCCAGCTCAAGCCCCTTCCCGGACTGATGAACGGCATCCTTGCCGGTATGCTCGTCTGGAGCATCATCAAGCGCACGCCGCTCAAGAGCTATGTCGACCGCCGCACGATCAACACCATTTCCGGCCTTGGCCTTGAGATCACGATCGTCTCCGCCGTCGCCACGATCAACCTCAAGCTCATCACCGTGCTGATCGTTCCCATCCTCGTCATGAGCGCCATCATCGTTCTGCTTACCGCTCTTCTGTGCCAGTACCTGTCGAAGAAGTTCCACCGCACCAACTGGTTCGAGAAGTACGTCGGCCTCTTCGGCGCGGCTACGGGCTCCGTCCCCACCGGACTGGCGCTGATCCGCTGCGTTGACCCCAACGGTCAGACCGACGCGGCCGACACGCTGGCTATCGGCAACTCGCTGTGGGCGCCCGTCTACGGCTCCATGCCCGCGCTGCTGCCGATGATCGCTATGACGATGGGCGTGATGGCTGCTACCGGCCTCGGCTTCGCCCTGATGGTCGTGCCGATCGTGGTGCTGTTCGTGTTCTTCCGTCAGTAAATCTTTTCTGAGCAGTTTGCTATAATGAGCGCGGATGTTTTTCGATTCTGAGAAATTTCCGCGCTTTTATTCTATCCGGGAGGAATTCATCATGATGGATTTTGTCAAAGAAGTGACGCTGTGCGAGGTCGGGCCCCGCGACGGCCTTCAGAATGAGAAAAAGATCTTCACCGTCGAGGAGAAAGTCGAGCTGATCAACGCCTCTGCCAAAGCCGGCTTCCCTGTCATCGAAGTGGGCTCGTTCGTCAGCCCCAAGGCCGTGCCTCAGATGGCCAACACCGACGACGTGTTCAAGGCCCTCACGCCCGTTCCTGGCGTCGAATACCGCGCTCTGATCGCCAACCTCAAGGGCGTGGAGCGCGCCGTCGCCTGCGGCTGCAAAAAAGTCAAGCTGAACGTGTCGGCCAGCAAGGC
>JAGAYQ010000112.1 GCA_017940445.1 Pyramidobacter sp.
CAGCAGAAGATAATACAGCTTTGCCGTAAACTTTTTGAAAAATGATTCTCCCCCGCGGACGTGCCGCTGGGCATACACGTCGTCGAAGCCTTCGAACCAGCCGTCGATCAGCCGGGGGATCAGCTCCGGCGGATGCTGAAGATCAGCGTCCATGAAGATGGCTCCGTCGCATTCCAGATGGTCGATCGCCGCCGAGAGCGCTACTTCCTTGCCGAAGTTTCGGGAAAAGCTGAGGTAGCGCACGCGTCCGTCCTCTTTCGCAAGCGCACGGATCACGTCGAGCGAGCCGTCTGTGCTGCCGTCGTCGACGAAGAACAGCTCAAAATCGCAGTCCGATACCGTTCTCAGCACTCCGCACAGCCGTTCGTACAGCGCGCGGAGATTCTCCTGTTCGTTAAAAAAAGGCACGACGACCGAGAAAAGCGGGCGTGAAGAAAAAGATCCAGCCATATCACAGCCTCCGTTCAAAAGCGCACGACCACAGCGCCGCTCACGATCCGCACCGAGCCGTCAGCCGGATAGCGCGGCATGGCGAGCACCTCGGGAAGACGCTCGTACTTTTCTACGTTCTGGATCACCGTGGGCGAGAAACCGCACCACAGGCTCATGAAGTCCTTCCAAGCGTAGTTGTTGATGAGGAGGATGTTCTGATTGAACAAGTACGGCAGCAGGCGCACGCGGTCGAGCTCGGCATACCGCGGTGCGTTGGGATCGCGCTTGTTGCGCTCGTTGATGTAAACGACAGGGAGTTCGGGTGAATAGCCCGGCAGACTCTCGATGCGCGTCACCAGGCGGGTGAAGTATTCGCGCGCCTGGTTCTGGATGATGTCGGCTTTGAAGTAGCAGACGTTGTCGTAATGGCAGTAAAGCGCCGAAATGCCCAGCATCAGCGACACGCCGCTCCAGTAAAGCCAGCGTGGATAATGCCGGCGGTCGAGCGCCGCTCCTTCCAGCAGGCAGATGAACGCCATGAACGCCAGCGCCTTGCTGTATACCATCAGCGAATGGACGAGCTGCACGTCGACCATCACATGCACGAAATTGACGCAGAGCGGAAACAGCGCCAGCAGGAACAGGAACTCGATCCCTCGGCGTTTCTTCGCCCGAAACAGCTGCCAGGCTCGGTCGAGCGCCAGCAAAATGCCCAGCGAGAGTACGGCCTCGTACAGCCAGTACAGTGCCGCCGTCGGATACATATCGCGCATCTTTCCGGCCGGGGGCCAAAAGAACTCGGCGTAGGCGCGTCTGACGCGATCAAGATACCGCTCCCATCCCGAGAAACCAAAAGAGCTGATGCTCTCGTAATCGGTCAGTTCAGTCCCCGCCAGATGCAGCGCGAGCCGCGTGGCCGCCAGATAGAGCACGAGGATCAGCAGGCTCGCGCCTGCCAGCGACAGCCCTTTGCAGAAAAAACGAAAGCGCCGGTCAGCGGGATCATAGCGCAGACTCATCATCATATACAGCAGCATGATCGTCAGCGCCACGCACAAATAGGCCTGATACACGCCCGTCCCGCAGGCAGCAAAAACGCAGCCGAGCAGGAACTGCACCGGCCGTTCCCGGCTGGCGCTGCAGATCAGCCAGACGCCCAGCAGCGTCAGGTCAAGCCCCAACAGGTAGTACGGCGCCGTGTACATATACCCGAACAGCGCCGCCACCGCGGGAAACGTCGTCAGGATCCCCGCCAGCGCCACGCAGCTGAGCGTGCGCTCGATGCGGAAGATCTTTGCCAGGAAACCGCCGGCAAAGGCGATCAGCAAAAGCGAGACCAGACCGTTGAACAGCGGCAGACTGTAAAGCGCCCCGCCAAACAGAAACTGTCCGGCATATCCCAGCAGTTCAAGCATCCACCGTCCTGACGAGACCGTCGCACCGACGTGGAACACCATGTGCGCATCGTCGTGAAAAGAAAATTTGTTCAGCAGCATCACTCCGTGAGCTGCGAATCCCCATGCCAGCGTGCTGTACAGCATCAGGCGGAAAGGATTTTTCGTTCGTTCCATGTGCATTCCTCATTTATGATCAGTTCCCGTCGTAACAAAACGACGTGCGTATTATACTGTTTTTCGTTAAAACGGCTAGCGCCTTTTTAGCCGTTTTATAGCGCCGAAGGCGCGTCGAAAAACACATGAGACGGCGTGGCACCTGTAAGGCGCCGACTGCCGTGCCCGACTTTGCGACGCGAAGCTCGTCCTTTAGGAGCGCGGCCGCGCGATGAGCATTTTTATCGCGCGTGAGTATTATACAGCAAGCCGCACAAAAAAGGACGGGAATGCGCCCGGAAAGAAACGCATCCCGTCCCTGTCATTTCATTGCAAAATCTGAGAATTATTTAAGAATATCCGGCAGATCGGCGATCGCGCAGTCGCGCCACTCCAGTTTGTGCGCGGCGAACGCCGTCGTATATTTGAGGCCGCCGCCTGTGGTCACAAGCACAGCGCTCTCCCCTTCTTTCACGATCCCCGATGCACGGGCGATGCGCAGCGCGCCAAGCGGCACGCATGACGCCGGCTGAGCAAACAGGCCGGCGCGGGCCATGTCGGCCTGCGCGCGGATGATGTCCTCTTCAGGCACGGAGACAGCAGCCCCGTTCAGCCGGCGCAGCTCGGCGACCGTGCGGTTGCCGCTGGGCGGGAACGGGTTGTCGATAGCGTGCGCGATCGTTTCCGCATCAGGCGCGCGGCGGATCTGCGTCCAGCCGTTGGCAAACGCCGTCACGATCGGCGAATTGTTGCGCGCCTGCGCGCACATGAAGCGGGGCATCCGCTTCGTCAGACCGGCACGAAGCAGGTCCTCAAAGCCGTTGATGATGCCGCGGATGTTGCCGCCCGCGCTCGTGGGCACGATCACCCAGTCGGGCACGTCAAAGCCGCGGTCCTCCGCGATCTCGAAAGCGATGGTCCGCGAGCCGGCCGCGCGGAACGGCACGTCGGAGTTGGCGTAATAGATGCCGCGCTCAGCACCGAGGCGGAGACTCTCTTTGTACAGCTCGTCATACGGACCGGCCACACGCAGCAGATGCGCGCCGTAGATAGCGATCGGCGCCAGCTTTTCGTCAGCGACGTTTCCCTTGACGAGGATGAACGCCTCCATGCCGGCCGCAGCCGCGTAGGCCGCGACCGAAGCCGCCATGTTGCCGGAGGAAACGGTGCCTACTTTTGTGTAGCCAAGCGCGCGGGCGTGAGCGATACAGGCAGCCGTGCCGCGGTCTTTGAACGACCAGGTAGGATTGGCGCTCTCGTTCTTGAACGCGACCTCTTTCAGTCCCAGTTCATCGGCAAAGCGCGCGATGCTCACGCACGGCGTGCCCCCCTCGCCGAGCGATGTCCATTCAGATGCGTCAAAAGGGAAAAACGCCGCGTAGCGTCTGGCCTGGCAGCGCTCGTTTGTATCGATCGCCGCGCCGTCCCAGACAAGGTCCAGCGGCTCGCCGCAGTCGCAGCGGAAGCGCGCGGTTCCCGCATCATACTCAGCGCCGCACGTTTTGCAGCGCAGAAGTGCCTTTTTCAAACACAACACCCCGTCTCAAAGAAGATGCAATCATCTTAGCACAAAATTCGTCGCGAAAAAACTTCTTTTCATCACGTTTCCCTGTTGATTTTTCGCGCTTTTCAAGTTTAAATATAGGGTGGCCTCGGTACACGCTTACGAGACAGGAGAAACGCTCCGCGCCATCGTGCGCGGACGAAGAATTTAAAAGCATCAGGAGGAACTCAGAATGTCTGACTCAATGAATGAACTGCGCGGCCAGTCCCGCGCACAGGATGAGAACACGCCCAGAGGGCTGAAAGCCCTGGCGCCGGAGGACTTCAAAGAAGAAATGGAAGCGATCACCGGCGGCGTCAAACGCGCAGCAGCAAAGCTGACCGGCCGCGCTGAGCCCGTGCCCGAAGGCGAGCCCGTCCCCGTCGACGTGGCTGCGAAAAAATCCTTTTTGAGCTCGGCCGCATCGGTCGCCGGCTTTCTGTTCAGCGCTGCCGGCGACGCATTCAAGTCGTCAGGCACGCCGGGCGTGGTAAAGAAAAAAGAACCCCGCCGCCCCATCTTTGCCGAGGAGCATGAAGAAGATCTCCCAGAACCGCCCCGCCCGTCAGAGAAAAAGATCGCGAAGGCCGCCCACCGCGCCGGCGAGTCGATCAAATCCGGCGTGGCGAAAGTTCTTTCAGAAGAGCACCGTGAGGCCGGCAGAGCCGTTGCACAGACGTTCGGCGGCGGTTTTGGCGAGGCTTTCCGCGGTGTTGCTCAGGGAGCGCATGCGATCCGCCAGGCGATCGTGAAAAAAGTTCCTCAGTCCGCCCCCGTGTTCGAAGCCGTAGGCAAAGTCACAGGAAAAGCGGGAGAACTTGCAGGCAACGCCGCCCGCGCGACCGGACGCGGCATCAAAGCTGCAGGATCAGTTGCCGGAGATAAGCTTCGCGATCTGAAGGATTCCGGAGTCTTCCAGAACGCCGGTGCCAGGATCAAAGAGTCGGCATCAGGCACACTCCACAGCCTGGCCGAGGGGACCAAACGCGCCGGCTCAAAGATCGGTGAAGCCACCCGCAATGCCGCCGAAGGCGTGAAAAAAGGCGCCCAGAACGCCGGGACAAAGTTCTCCGAGCTCAAGGAAAAAGCCGGCGAAAAGCTCGCCGAACGCCGTGCCGCCAGCGCAGAACCGAGTGAGCACACGCCTTCCGCTCTGGGCGAAAAGCTCAGAGGCCTGACTGAAAAGACGAAGGAACGCTTCGAGAGCGCCAAAAACGCCGCCGCCGAAAAAGCCCACACGCTTGCCGAAGGCGCGCGGAGCAAGCTCGAACAGCTCCGCAGCGAGCACGAGCCCGCAGCCGGAGAACACGAACGCGCTCATGCTGAAAAGCTGAAGGACATCGCCGGAAACTTCCAGGCCAAAGCCAAAGGATTTGTCGGCAAGGCCCGCGAAAAGATGGAACACTTCATCACTGACGAAGACGAAACTCACGACCGCAAATAACGAACGACAGAAAAACAGCCGGAAGAGACGGAAAACTCCCCTCTTCCGGCTGTGTTCTTTTTTCGTCCAGATGCACAAATGCAAAACAGCCCGGTGTGCACAGGCACACCGGGCTGCTTGCGTATCACGAGAAAAATGTCAAAGCTAGGCTTTCTTCGCGCGGGCCTTCGTCAGCACCCAGAGCAGCACCAGCACAGCCATGCCGCCGACATCGGAGAGCGTGCCGGGATACAGCAGCGCGATCGCGCCGCCGATGGCAAGGATGCGCTCATACCAGTGCAGCGGAGCCATGAAGTAGTTCTCG
>JAGAYQ010000113.1 GCA_017940445.1 Pyramidobacter sp.
CAAGCGAAGCGGCAAGCACGATCGCCGGCACACCCGGCCGCACTTGGTCAGCGGGCACGCCGCACACGGCCGCGCGGGCTTCGTCGTCGCCGATGTCGCGCAGTTCGTAGGCGCACCAGCCGTTCAGGATATCGAGCACTTCTTCTTGACCGAAAGCCCAATGTCGTCCTATTGTTGGATAAAGCATTTTACCAGTCAAAGGATGCTGTATTGCGTACACCATGCTTTGATGATCGGCACCGCCCGGAGCAAATGCGTCGCTAGAAGTCCATGGTTTGACATCATTATCAGGATTCTTGTATTTGGCGTCCATCTCCGCCGTGCGCGGCAGCGACTTCGGCTGCCAGCCCGGCCGCTTGGAATAGGCGAGGATGTGCTCCACCTCGCTGACGATGCCCTTGGAGTCGTTGCGCGTGGAGTACGTGCGCTGCCACGAGATGTTGGCGACAAAGCACGCCGCGCCGAAGATCTCGTCGCAGATCAGCTTGAGGTGATACAGCTCGTTGTCGTCGATGGAGATAAAAACAGCCCCTTCGTCGCTCAGCAGCTTGTGCAGCAGCCGAAGCCGCGGGTACATCATGCACAGCCACTTGTCGTGGCGCGAAAAGTCCTCGCCCTCGCGGCCCACCACCTGCCCCAGCCAGCGGGCGATGCGGGGATCGTTCATGTTGTCGTTGTACACCCATTTTTCGTTGCCCGTGTTGTACGGCGGATCGATATAGATGCACCTGACGCGCCCCTCATAGCGGGGCAAAAGGCTTTTGAGCGCTTCGAGGTTGTCGCCGTGCACGATCATGTTTTCGGAATCGTCGCCGAACTGATACGTTTTTTTCAGCTCGCGGCACGGCACGTCCAGATGATGCGCGACGACCTTGTCCTTTCCGATCCAGTCCAGCACAGGCATGACAAAAACTCCCTCCAAAGCGTGTGATGCGCTCATTATAGCGGTTTTGCACCGCTTTGGCAAAATAAATCGCCGCGCGTTCAATTTCAGAGCGCGCGGCGATGATTTTCATCGATTATTCTTTGTGTCTTAGGGCCTTTGTGCCGGTTTTGAACCTGGGCTTAGAACGGTCCGTAATTGGTGGCTACGCCGATGACGACGAAGACGCCGCCGATGAGCATGAACACGCCCAGCCACTTCCAGGCGAAGCGGTACCAGCGGTCGAGCGAGACGCCGGCGATGCCGAGGCTGGCCATGAGCACGCTGGAGACGGGGGTGACAAGGTTGGTGAAGGCGTCGCCGAAGTTGAACGTCTGCACCACGACCTGCTGCGTCAGACCGAGCACCTGGCCCACGCCGGAGAAGATGGGGATGACGGTGGTCGCCTGCGACGACGAGGAGCACAGCACCAGATTGATGAGCAGGTTGCTGATGTACATGCCCAGTGCCGACACATAGGTCGAAGTGCCGGTGAACAGGCTGGCGAGGGCGTGGACGATGGTGTGGACGATGTGGCCCGAGCTGAGGATGGTGTTGATGCCGGTGGCGAAGGCGACGACGACGGCCGCGCTGGCCATGGTCTTGGCGCCCTTGACGAACTCCTTGGCCATCTTGTCGGGCGAGAAGCCGCAGATGGCGCCGCAGACGATGGCGGTGGCCATGAACACGGCGGGCAGCGCGTCGCTGATCTTCCAGCCGTGCGTGGCGCCGTAGACGACGAACACAAAGCCGATGATGAACGCGACGAGGGCGAGGGCGCGGCGGGGCGTCAGCGGGACGTCTTCGACGGGCGTCTCGGGAAGAGCGTCTTCAGCGCCGTACATGAAGCTGGCGGTGGGGTCCTTGCGGATCTTGCGCGCGTAGGCGATGAGGAAGAACGAGCCGACGATCCACAGCACGACCGAAGCGGCGATGCGCAGCGGCCAGCCGGAGAACGCGGGCAGGTCGACGAGCTTCTGCGCGACGGCCGTGGACGAGGTGCAGAAGGCGCCGCCGCCGAGGCCGCAGATCAGGCCCATGAGCACAAGGCTGACGCCCAGCATGGCGTCGCCGCCAAGGCTGCGGTTGAGGATCAGCGCCACGGGAACGAAGGCGATGATCGGTGTGTTGATGCCCATCGCGCCGAGCAGCGTGAACACGCCCAGCAGCAGCGGGATGATGACGTAGAGGTTGTTCTTGTACTTCGAGACGAGGCGGCCGATGGAGGCGTCGATGCACTTGGTCTCGTTGATGATGCTGATGGCGCCGGCGATCATCATGATCATGGCGATGATGCCGACCTGCTTGGTGAAGCCGCCGGGAAGGGCGAGGAACGCCTGCCAGGGGCTCACGGGCGTCTGCGCGATGTAGTGGAACGTGGTGGCGTCGATGATCTTGCGTCCGTTCACCGTGACGGTGTTGTACGTGCCGGCGGGAACGACATAGGTGGCGAGGGTCGCGAGGACGGCGATGGCGAACAGGATGACGAGCTGATGCGGTACGTGGAACGGTTTCTTTTCAGGACTGCTCATAAAAACTCCTCCTTATGGATTTGTGAAGCCGCTCGAAGGCGGCTGAATGCCGGTGATTCGCGTTACCCGCGCAGCGCAGACTGTACGATGCGCCCGCGGTAGAGCAGGCGGCCCTGCTCGTCCTTGCTGAACTGGCACAGGTATTCGTCCCAGCTCAGCCAGCTCTCTTCGGGATAATTGGCGTGGGCCATGCCGTTCACGATGCCGACGGTGAGCATGGGAACGCCTTCGGCGTCGCGCCAGCAGTACCAGGTGACAGGCTCGCTGGTCCAGGTCTCCCATCCGTCGAGCTTGAGGCCGAAGCGTTCGAGCTTGAAGAGGATGTCGGCTTTCAGCTCGGGGATGAGGCTGAACGGCAGATCGGGATCGGGCTCTTTGCTCGTGCAGAAGGCGTCGCCTTTGCCGCAGATGAACAGCGTGGGGATGATGGGCTCGCTCATCGGGCAGCGGCAGCGGATCTTTTTGGGATGGAACATGCCCGACCACGAGGCGCAGGCGGCGAACAGGTCGCTGGCCGCGTACCAGAGCACGTCGGTCATCATGCCGCCGCTGGACTGGCCGGTGGAATAGATGCGGCCGGGATCGACGGGCAGGCGCGAACTCATCTCGGCGATCAGCGCGCGCAGGAACCCGGCGTCGTCCTCGGGCACGCCGTCGCGGTCGCCGCACCAGAACAGCACGTTCTTCAGTCCGCCGGCTTTCTGCTGATGAAGTCCCGCCTGAGGGAACACGGCGATGAAGCCGCGCTCTTCGGCGACGGTCGACATGCAGCTGATGTCGAAAAACGTCTCGGCAGTGCCGCCGCGGCCGTGCATGCACAGCACCAGCGGCCATTTTTTGTCGCTTGTGCAGCGCGCGGGGACGTACTCGTACCAGGTGCGCCTCATGCCGTTCCAGTCCATTTCGTGCTTTGTCGCGCCGAATTCGATCGGGTCCTTGAAATAGCGCAGGATCTTCCTGCCGAAGCCGCGGTGGCGGCGCGCCAGGCCGATGTAGGCCCACACGGTCTCGAGCTTTTCAAGCGTCGGTGTGCAGTCGCCGAGGGTGAGCCGCACCTGGGCGATGTGCTCCTCGTTCACCTCGCTGAAACGCCGCGCGGGGCGGGGCATCCAGATCTTGTCAGCGCCCTGTCCGCTGAGCGGTTCGGGCGAAACGCCGTTCTGCGCTTTCCAGTAATCGACGGCAGATCGTACGCCGGCGCTGTCGGCGGGAGCGACGAGCCAGACGGGAAGCTGCGCTTTCTGCGCGTCGATCTTCAGCTCGCCCGTGCCCTGCTCGCCGGCTTCAGCCAGCGAGACGCTGGTGTCGGAGAGTTCGCCGCTCAGTTCGCCGAAGCTGAACAGGCCGCTCCACTCGCTCGCCATCTTCGCCGCGGCCTGATGCGCGGGGAAGGCGCCGTCTCCGAAACCGCAGACGTAGATGTTGTCCTGCATCGTCACGTAGTAGTCGCGGCCCTGGATCGCGGCGTAGGCCGCGTTCACGAAGTCGGCGGCGTCCGCGTCATCCTTCCACGGCCCGGCCGGCTTCAGCACATGGACGTAGAGCTGCTTTTTTTCAGCCAGCTCGCGCAGGCCGGACGACTGCAAAAAGTCGAGCGGGTCGGCGTCTGACGGCGGTACGGCGACGAGGCAGGGCTGACAGTATTCCAGATCTTTGGGGATGTAGGTCAAAAGCGCGCGCTCCGTCCCGTTCACCGTGAAGCGCTCCTCAAAGCAGCCGGAGACCAGCGTGCGGTTGGGATGGTTCAGGTCGACCGGCAGGGCAGACATGTCCTGCGGCCACGCCTGTATCACAAGTTTTTCCATGAGACTCCTCCTTTCAGGATCGTCTTATTACTTTGATTTTTATTATACCGATTGACAGGTCAAAATCAATTTTATAAGATAAATAGTGATATAAATCTCGTTAATAGTTTTATCAAAGTGAAATTTTTCAGCGTGAGGAGAACGACCGATGCAGAACGAGCTGAAATACATCGAGACGGTCTATCGCAAAGGCAGCTTTTCCAAGGCGGCGCGCGAGCTGTTCGTGACGCAGCCCGCGCTTTCCATCGCCATTTCCAAGATCGAGAGCGAGATCGGGATGCCGCTCTTTGACCGCAGCACAAAGCCTCTGCGTCTGACGGAGGCCGGCCGAATCTACATCGAAAAGATCCGTCAGATGGAACGGCTTGAGAGCGAGCTGCGCAATCAGCTGCTCGATCTTACTTCGATGCTTTCAGGCAGCGTGCGTATCGGCGCGACCAGCTACATCATCTCGTGCGTGCTGCCGCCGGTGCTGAACCGTTTCCGCGAGCTTTATCCCGGCGTCCGCCTGGAGATCGCCGAGGCCGGCGCGTATGAGCTGAAGGAGATGCTCCGTGACCAGCGGCTCGACATCACGTTTTTGAGCGAGTCCAGGAAGGACGATCCGTTTTCCGTCACGCCCGCGTTTATCGATCAGCTGCTTCTGGCCGTGCCGGCCGGCTTTGCCGTCAACGCCCGGCTGAAAGGCTGTGCCCTGACGGCCGGGCAGGTCCGGCGCGGCGAGCACCTGCACGAAGGTTTTCCCGCTGCGCCGCTTGAGGCGTTTGCGGGCGTGCCGTTCGTGCTCCTTGGCGCGAAGTACAACCTGCGCGCCCGCGCCGACGCGGCCTTTGCCCAAGCCGGCATCACGCCCTGTGTCGTCATGGAAACGGCGCAGCTGCTCACAGCCTATGCGCTCGCTCAGTCTGGCATGGGCGTGGCCTTCGTCCCCGACCGCGCCGTGCAGGCCGCGCACGACGGCGTGGTCTTTTACCGTCTTGATTCGCCCCACGTCGTGAGGCGAATGAGCGCCGCCACGAACACGTCGAGCTATCAGTCGCGCGCGACGCTGCGCTTTATCGAGCTGCTTACGCAGGATGCGGCGCGTTTTCCCGAAGAAAGCGCGACAGATAGAGCGAAGTCTGGCCGTTAACGGAAAGGAGTCTGAAGGATGAACATGCTTGTTGCAGTCGCAGTTGCGTCGGTGTCGTTCCTCGTCGGCTTTATGGTCTGCTTTATCCAGTACTGCGACAAGGGCCTGAAAGCAAAATACAGCGTCGAGCTTGACCGCAACGAGAAGCTGCGGGACCAGCTGCGCTGGCGCCGGTATCCTAAAGAACGGCCTGAGGACGGACAGCTCTGTCTGGTCGATATCGACGACACCGGTTTTTCGATCGACGAATATACGACAGAACGCGAATGGCTGCACTTTACGCCCCGGGGACTCAAAGTCATTCATTGGCTGCCGTTTCCCGGCGTGAGGAAAATCAAGATCAGCTAAGCGCCGGCCGCGCTTGCCGATACGGCATCAAAAAATCACCCTTCCGCGAATGACGCGAAAGGGTGATTTTTTTCGTAACGGAACTACTTGCGCTTGTCGAGCAGGGGCAGAATGCGCTTATGCAGCAGCATCCAGCCGATGACCGTGGCGCCGACGGCGTAGGCGGCTCCCAGGCCGACGGTGATCCACACGTTGCTCAGGGCCAGCATGGGAACGGCCGCGGGGAAGTAGGTGGAAGTCAGCAGCGCTGTGGTGCCGTTGTGCACGCCGTGAGCTTCCATGGCCACGCTCTGCGCGTCAGGATCCATGGC
>JAGAYQ010000114.1 GCA_017940445.1 Pyramidobacter sp.
CCCAGGCTTCGCCTTGGGGATAAGCTTGCCCGGCCGGCCAAAAGGATTCTCGACGCTGTGGTTGCCCCACTTGTAGCGGCTCTCCGGGAATGCGTTGATGCCGAACGAAAGCGTCATCCAGTTGTTGTTGTTGATCGGGCGCTTATCTTCGTGGATAACGAACTCCCACCAGGTGCAGCAGCTGTTGTTGTAGGTAAGAATATAAGACATCGTCTTCCATTCGTGCTTGTCGCCCGTCAGGTCGAAGATCGCCTGCACAGAGAAACGCAGAGACGGGCCGAGCTTCACGCCAATGCGCTGATAGAACGTATCTTCGTCATTGACGCGGTCCCAGCCGTTGCCGAAAGCCGAACGGCCGGAAACGCGGCGCTGTACATACGCTGAGCCAAGCTCGAATATACCGCAGGTAGCACGGATACCGACAGTTCCCGTAGTGATCTCCTGGCGGTCGCTGCGGTCGTTCTTATAAGCATAGTTCCAGTAATCGGCCTTGAAGAACGGCGTAATCCACCAGCGTCCTACCTTGAACGGATAATCGAAGTAATAGTCGATGCCCCAGCCATAGCGCTCAATAAAGCCGCCGCGGTACAGCCGGCGATTGACGCCGGTCTCCTCGAACTTGCCCCAGTTGCCCTTGAAACGCAGATATTGCGACACATCGCCAATGTGAAGCCCGATCCACGGTGAGGTCAGCCTCGCTTCGGGCTTGCGCCAGATCGTCGTCTCGTATTCCTTGTCTCCGGCGCTCTTGAGAATATTTCTCTTCTCGCGTTGAGACCAGCCGACGTCAAGCGCCCAGCCCGAGTGCTCCATCGTCATCCCCCAGAAAGGACGGTTTTTCGTCTCGCGGGTCCGATCTTCATAGTGATATTTGCTGCCAGCGTATAAAGACATCCAGCTATTCACATACTGGTCGATGCGGTAATCATATTCCGAGATGCCTTTTGTCCACACGGCCGCGCCGAGTTTCACAAACCCTGTGTTCCACGCTTTTTTATACTCGGCCTCAAGGCCATAGCGTTTGTCGTCGTCAAAATTCGGCCTGATCGAGATCTTGTTTTTACGCCGCGGGCCCTGATTCACCGTGATATTGAACGGGACGGTGAAGAGAAAGCGTTTTCCCGCATAAACGCGGGGCTTGTGCAGGATAATGTAGCGGTTCGGGATCAGGACAGCCTTCTTCGACGTGAAATGGTAATGCGGCTCGTCCTGCGGACAGGTCGTGTAGGAAGTCCCGCTCATGCGGACGATCATGTCGTCTGGGCTGCTCTTTCTCACGTTTCGGCCGTGGACCCATTTTTTATCATGCGCGATTGCAGGCGGAGCGACTTCAGCCGTACCGCCGCTGATGTAGAGCGTCCCGTTTTCGACTGCAGTCGTCCCCTCAGGGACTTTCAGAAGTCCCGTCGAATCGTTCAGATGATACTCAAGATAGGTCCCGCTCAGATCCTGTGCCTCAACTCGTTCCATAACAGGATTCCAGCCCTCGCGCTCAACGCGGAGACGCTTGCCCTCCTGCGAATAAGCGCAGATGACGTTTTCCTTCGTGTCCATCGTGATCCTGTCAGCATGAAGACGAAGGTCCATGTACCTGACAAAAGCATGCCCTTTTGCCTCTACAGAATGATGCGCCTCGTCAAAGCTGACCTCATCAGCTTCCAGCACGACAGGCAAAGTGCCGGTATTCTTTTTAGGAAGCTCTTTCTGAGCCGCCCATGAAGCGCTGCCCATCACGAACAGCGCGATCAGCGGAAGGATAATTCTTTTCAGTCGCATCCAGGCTTTCATCAGTTCCACCACCGTAAACAGCCGTTCGTCACATGGACGTCTTTCTGGCCGATCATCTGCGCAGTTTCGCACTCAAGACTGTAGACATCGCCGCTGATCGTGACGCCCTTAGGAAAATCCCAGCGGTCACCTTTCTGCGTCCAGCGGGCCAGCGGCGTCTTCCAAGACATCGGGTACTGCGGCCGCTGCCAGTCGCCTTCTGCCTCAACCAGCGTCAGTTCCTTCTTTTTGCTGTCGTAATCGCCGCTGGGGGCATTGATCGTGCGCTCCCCAGAAGGACCGGTGATGACGGCCGAGATCCCCGAGAGCCGATCGATCGGATGATCACGGATCACGTTTTTCGCGCCGATAGCCCAGACGTCTTTGCCGATGACGCGGTGCGATTCGACTTCGCCGAGCTCCCAGCTCAGCGACTCCGTTTTGCTGACGATCGCGTTGACGAGGTTCAAATCGCGTCGCATGCTCCATCCCCACAAGAAGAGCGCCGCAGCAATCGCAACGGCCAGAAGGAGTTTAACGATCCTCGACCACACTATGAACTTCCTTTCATCATGCAGCGCCTAAAGGCTGTCGATCTCGGTCTTCTTTTTCGGGGGAGCCGGAACGCTTTCATCTTTTCGGTCAGCTTCCTTTTTCAGCGCCACTTCTCCGCCGCCAACAACGTCATAGTATTTCTCGACCAGCAGCGGACGCAGCGATTCGGGGACGGGATACGCACCAACAGTCTGAGCAGAAGCTGTCTCCATGTACATCACAGCGCCAGCGGGCACTTCCTTGGCGTTGCCGCGGATCAGAAATCCTCCCGCAAGACCAAGAGGCCCAAGCGCGATCGCACCGACAAGGCTGGTTCCCGCCGCAGCCGCGTAACTCGCCTCAAATTCAGTCGCCTTCTTTGCTTCGTCGCCCTCAGTCAGAGGCAGTTCCTCACTGCCGAGTGCATGCAAGGTCTTCACAGCGATCTTGATCTGTGAAGGACGGCCAAAGAGGCCGGGCTTGCGCACGGAAGTAACGACAGCCTCAGCAGGGGCGCCCGCAGGCACGACAAGCTTGCCGCCGGAAACGATGTTGTGAGTCAGACGAAGCAAAACTTTATCGCCCTTTTTCGTCGTCGAGGGCTTGAGCGTTTGCATCAGCTGAAGCCGCGCGACAGTTCCGGCAGGGAGCTCCACCGGCACGCTCGTCACAGGATCGGAAACGACCATGCCAAGCACTCGTTCAACACGCATCGCCACGGGCCGGTCATTCATCACGTTGCCTTCAAGCCGTTTTTCGACCACTGGAATACGCTCAACGAGCGGCAGCGCGGCATTGTTGAGCAGTTCCAGGCCCCACTCGGCAACGCTCATCTTGAACAGGAGCGAGGGCTGACCGTTGGAGCCTCTCTCGACAAAATCGATATGCGCCGACTGACGCTCAGCCAGCGTCCCCTGCAGCTTCGTCCCATACAGGTCTTTTTCGACGGCGTCGAGACGGCCGACGAGAGCCCCGCTGCGCACCGAACCGTAAACTGTGCGCTCAAGCTGATCGATCAGCTTTTCCGACTCGGTGCCGCCGGCGGCGCACGCCGCCGCGCAGCCAAGAATAACGGCACACCACGCTATGATCGTTTTTTTCATCATCATTGAATGTCTCCTTTTTATTTAACGAAGATAATTCATCGGGTTCGTCGGACGGTCGTTGATGCGCACCTCAAAGTGACAATGCGGTCCTGTCGCGCGTCCGCTGGAACCGACAGTCGCTATGACCTGCCCTTTTTTCACGTTCTGGCCTTTTTCAACGCTGAGCGACTGCGCATGGCCGTACAGTGTTGTGTACACACTGTCGTGGCGGATGATCACAGTGCGACCGTAGCCGTTCATCCATCCGGCAAAGATGACCTGTCCGCCCTTGGCCGCGCGGATTGGCGTGTAGCGCGGCAGACCAACGTCGATGCCCGCATGGAAGAGCTGCGTCCTCTTGATGGGATGACGTCTCCATCCAAAAGGACTGGTCACTTTGCCGACCACAGGCCACGAGAAACGGCCCGAAACGCCGGCCACAGGCTTGGCAACAGGCGGGGCCTTTTTTGAAACGCCGCCGCCGCTGGCGCTGTTGCGGATGGCAACCAGCGTTTTGCTGGCGCCGGGGATAAACAGTTCCTGCCCGGCCCTGATCGCCGTTTTTTCGCCAAGCCCGTTTGCTGTACGTATCGCCTTCTCCGGCACGCTGTACTTTTTAGCAAGGGCCGCGACAGTTTGTCCGGCAGCGGCCTTCACACTCAGACCGTCCTGATTGGGAATGCGCAGTTCCGTCCCCGGTGCAAGACGATCGGGGTTGCGCAGGATGTTCGTGCCATACAGCGAGTCAATGCTCAGGTTATTGGCGCTTGCGATCATCCACAAAGAATCGCCGGGTTTGACAACATAGCGCTTGTACTTTACAGGCTCAACTTTTTGTTTGGCCGCCTGTTTTTCCTCGAGCCGGCTCTTCTGTTCTTCGAGCACGTCGTCAAGCAGGTCTTCGGTGCGCGGGATCAGCAGCACCTGTCCTAATGCCAGCTTATTGGGGTTCGAGATGCTGTTTGCTTTGCTGATCGTCGCGACGAGGATCCCGTATTTGCGCGAGATGTCCGCAAGACGTTCGCCCTGTCCGACCTTATGCTCGATCCAGGGACGTTCATCAGAGTCATCGTCGCCGTCCTCCTCTTCGCCTAGCAGTTTCTCCAGCGTCACATCCTCGTTTTTCAGACGGTCCACATCCGCAAGCGACAGAGACATGTAAGGATTGTGCACGGCCAGGGGCTCGGTAAACGTCTGCTCCGCCTCAGGCGCTGGCAAAACGAGAATCCGCCCTCCGTCGAGAGGGTCCTCATCGGGAACAACTTCGTCAAGCAAAAGGCCGCTCTGCTCATATTCCGGCACGTCAGGCAACAGAGAAGAGAGAGCTCCCAGGGAATTCGCAGAGATCGTGCGCTGGATCAGATCGCCCTGCGCAAGGGCCGCTTTCGCTTCGAGCGAAGGGAAAAACGCCGCCAGGGAAAAATTGTGCAGCGCCGGAAGCTCTACGGCATTTTTATGAGCGCCGTACATCGAGCCGACCGTCAGCACGATCATTGAGCCGATCAGTCCCCAGAACGAGGCCCGGCCCTTTTTATGGTCCTGTTTATTGTCCAACTTGAATTCAACTCCCGAAAGTAACGTTTGGGTGCGCTTCTGGCAGTCCGCATCCTCAGGGACAAAGCGCTTGCGAGTAAAAAGCACTTGAGAAAAGTCCACACGTAAATGCTATTATACTCGCTTTGCGCCGTAAAATCATCCCTGACGATGAAATTCATGTTTGGGCCTCGTTTACGGCACGAGCTGTGCCCCTATCGAGGGATAAAAAAAGGCGCGTCCCGCCAGCAACGAAACGCGCCTTCTTCCATAAACAGATGATCATAGCCAGACCGTTCAGCCATTCTGCGCTTCCAACAGCATCCGCAGCAGCGCGTGACGAAGTCCCCAGGCGCTGACTGTCAGCGATTCAGCTTTTGCCAGTTCCATTGCTGCTGTGACGATACATGCCCCGGCTAAAACGATATCAGCACGACCGGGCGGGAAATTGGCGAACTCGCGCCGTTCGGCGGCGCTGCGCCGCGCAAATGCGCGCAGGAGCTCCTGAGCCGTCTCAAATGAAAATGATGAACCATGCACCGCGACCGAGCTGTACTTTTTAAGCCGCTGATCCGCAGCCGCCAGTGCTGTGACTCCGCCGCCAAGTCCGACCATCATCGCAACGGGCCCGCACACGCCGGCAGCCGATAATTCGCTTCTGACTGCGGCGCATGCCTCCGCCAGCACATCGTCAGAAACTGCATTCTGCATCTCGTACTGCTCAGTCAGGACGACCGCGCCGACAGAGACACTGAACCGCCGAGTCACAGCTCCGTTTTCTGCAATGACAAACTCGGTACTGCCGCCGCCGGTGTCCATCGTCATCAAGACTCCCCGCTCGGGGACATCCAGCCCCCAAAGCACCGCCTGATACGACAGACGCGCCTCATCCTCGCCGCTGAGCACGCGCAGAGTGAGACCGCTCAATTCCTTGACACGCTTTTGAAACTCTTCTGTGTTTTTCGCCGTTCTGACTGCCGCGGTCCCCGTGACCACGATCTGATCAGCCCCTGC
>JAGAYQ010000115.1 GCA_017940445.1 Pyramidobacter sp.
TGCCGATTGCCGCCTTTGCCGGCGCAACGCTGCCGATTTTTGAGACACAGGCATGGTATGCGCCCATTCTTGCCACCGGCGCGGCGTTTTTCGCCCTGCGCGCAGCCGTTCTCTGGGCCTGCGGAGCACGCCGGCGGGCGCAGGGGCTGACGCGCGACTCGATCGCGCAGGCGTTCGATCAGCTGCCCGACGGTCTGCTTTTCCATGCCGACGACGGCAGCGTGCTGCTCGTCAACCGCACAATGTCTGCGCTCGGTTCCCGCCTGACGCACCGGCCGCTGCGCGACGGACGTCGTTTCTGGAGCGAACTTGCGCGCCTGGCATCTTCTGCGCCGGGAGAAAACAGCCTCCTGATCCGTGACGAGGGCGCGGCCTGGTCGTTCTCGCGCCGCCTGCTCAGCGTCAGAGGACGCGCCTGCACGCTCATTTTCGCCGCCGACGTGACCGAGACCGACCGGGCTTCCGCAGAACTGGAACACCTGAACGAACAGCTGCGTTCTCGTGCCGCTCAGCTTCGCGAGACCAGCGCCAATCTCGCCGAGATCAAGCGCGAGCAGGAGCTGGCCCGCCTGCAGAGCCGCATCCATGACGTAGCGGGACACCGCATTTACCTGCTTCAGCACTATCTCGCGCGCAGCGGCAGCCTGGAAGGGCTGGACCGCTTTCTGCCGCTCATCTCCGGACTGATCGACGACCTGCGGGCCGACGTGACGATCCCCGCGGCACGGCTGCTGGACGACCTGAAAAAGTCGTTCGAGTTCATTGGCATCACGCTGAACGTGAGCGGCCCGCTGCCGGCCGACGAACGCGCGGCCTCGGCGCTGATCAAGATCGTCCGCGAAGCGGCGACGAACGCCGTGCGCCACGCCGGCGCCTCGCGCATCGACGTGGCGATCAGGCGCGAGGGAGGCGAAACGGTGATGAGCATCAGCGACGACGGAACGGCCCCGCCCCAGACGATCCACGAAGGACAGGGCCTGACGGGGATGCGCGAGCGCACCACCGAGCTGGGCGGAACGCTTACGGTCGCCACGGAGCCGCGCTTTTCGCTGACAGTCCGCATCCCCTCCGCCGAAGCCTAAGGAAACGCTGGTTAAATTCAATTATGCAGAATTTAACCAGTGCACAGGAAACCTGAGAAAATGCGTCAGATCCGAAGAAACCTGTCCGCAAGGGGCTCTGGAGGCGTACTTCTGTACGTTGGAGGAGCCCCTCGGACAGCGTTTCGCAGGAGATGACGTATTTTATCAGCGTTTCCCTAAAAAAGCCTCCGCGGCATTCATGGGCCGCGGAGGCAAGCGTTCATGGTTTGATCTTGGTGTTGATGAATCCGTGCGAGACAGCGTAGATCGCGAGCTTGGCGACGCTTTCATAGCCCGTCTTGGAGAGGATGTTGGCGAAATGCGTCTTCACGGAGTTGATCGTGATACCGAGCGCATCGCAGATCTCCTTTCGCGACAGGCCGTCGCAGATCAGGCGCAGGATCTCCTTCTCGCGCCGCGTCAGCTCGTCAAAGTTGAGCTCGCTGGCGTGAGGCCGCGGATAGAAGCTGCCGCCCTCGAAGGTGCCGCGGATGACCTTTTCCAGCTCGTCCAGCGGCGCGTCCTTGTAGATAAAGCTGTCCGCCCCGGCAGCGTGCGCGCGCTCGACAAACGTCACCTCGGGCAGACCGGTCATCATCACGACCTTCACGCCCGGGAACTTCTGCTTGATGATCTCGGCCGCGTCCAGCCCGCTGGAGTCGTTTTCCGTGCACACATCCATGAGGACCAGATCAGGCCTGGTGCGCTCGCAGTACAGCGGCGCCAGGGCAGCGTCGGCAATGGACGCGATCACCGAAAAATCCTCCACGCCCGCCAGACTTCCTTTCAGCGCCTCCCGGACCATCGTCTGATCCTCGACGATCATGATCCTGATCACAGTTCTCACCTCCGCAGTCATACAGCATTCGCAATGAATTATACTCCAGCTTTTCAAATCTGCAATCTTTTCCAGAGAGATTCACGCCGCTTGGGACGCACGTTCATCCGCACATTCATTCCATTTTTGCGCGACAGACGTGTTTTTTTATCGCATTGATGGTAAGATAAACGATAAAGGTTCTGCCGTGTTTATCCGCGTACAGCAAAACCGGCATTTTTTTAATAAGGAGGAACTCATCGCTCATGAACAGAAAAGCGCTCATTTTCGCCATGACGGCGTTGTCGCTGTGCGCAGCGGCAGCGTTTGGTGCGGACGTGTCGCGCATGAAGCGCGAGATCGCACAGGCCGACTATCACCTGAAGGAGTTTGAAAACGAAGTGGCCCGTCAGCGCGGCGGGCAGAAGATGGTGTGGCGCAGCAAGCAGGACGCCTTAATGCGCGTGCAGGCTCTGATGCAGAACTACCCCGACGACCCGGAAGTGCAGAAGCTTTTCGCGCGCGCCCGCGTGGCTCTGATGAAGAGCAAGGGCGAGTACACCGAGGTCGATCCGTCCTGGACCGTCTACAAGGCCAACGAGGAGAACCTGCGCAAGATCATCGCGGCCGCCGGGCAGAAGGCCTGGGACGACCTGATCGCACAGCACAAGGCCGACCTGCTTGAAAAAGCCTTCCCCACGCCCGATTCGGCCGAGGTGGGCCTGGCCGACCTGAACGGCAAATACGTGCTGCTTGACGAAGTGCAGTACCCGGCGCACCAGTTCTACGGCGCCACCAGCGAGTACGTGGCCGAGGGCAAGCCCTCGCAGGGCTACTGGTTCATCGACATCGCCAAGCGCCAGTGGCTGGGGCCGTATGAGGCCGTCAAGCGCTATCGCCGCAACGTTGACAGCTCGCTGGCCGACGTGACCAAGTGGAAGCTGCTGGGCCGCATCACCGGCCTGGCCGCCGAGATCCCCGAAGCGGGCGAGAACAAGGTGGGCTCGCTGCAGTTCGGCTGGGTGGTCACGCCCGTGGCCCTGATGGTGCCCGATCATGTCACCGTCTGGTATGACGAAAACGGCGAAGCCACGGGCACCTACGCCGGCGAAGACCAGGTGGCCGCCATCAAGGACGGCTGGTACACCGTGAAGGAGATCCCCGCCGACGTGACGCCGGAGCGGCTGATGGAGATCTTCATGACCGCCATCAAGGAGAAGAACTTCGAGCTGTACCGCGCCTGCATCGACCCGGAGCGCCGCAAGACGGACGTGGCCGAAGACCTCGTGCGCTATCACTGGGACCTGCACCAGGAGCGGTTCCACAACGAGTATGTGCACGCCACGTTCGGCAAGGCCAGGATCAGCGTGATCAAGGGCTTTGACGAGGGCAACAGCCTGGAGAACTTCTTCCTCGACCAGAAACAGCAGGACACGCTGAAAAAGATCGAAGGCCAGAAGGTGGAAGAGGCCGTCGTCGAAAGCCGCGCCCTGACTGAGACCGGCAAGCAATTAGGCTCGCCTGTGGAACACCGCCTCGTGCGCCGCGGCGGCGGCCGCTGGTACGTCGTGGACTATGCTCCCAGATTCTAGGCGAAGGAGATGACCGACATGAAACAATTCACCGCGAAACTCGCCCTCCTGACGGCGCTTTTGGCCCTGAGCACAGCCGCGTTCGCCGAGCCGCCGCGCAGCACGCCCGGGACAGAACGCTTCGGCACGCCGCCGCAGTCGCAGCAGCAGGGGCCCGCTGCCCCCGACGACAAGCAGGGCGGCCAGTTCATCACCGTCAAGCAGATGACGGAAATTTACACCAACGAATACGCCCAGCGCTCGCTGATCGCCGGCGACAAGCTGGTGTTCACCAAGCCGTGGAAGGTGGACAACGTCCGCACCGTGATGAAGTTCTTCGCCGCCGACTGGGTGCCGCGCCCCGTGCAGTTCGACAAGGGCAGCCCCGAGGAGCGCCGCGCCCGCGACCTGTTCAACGCGCTGTGGGAATACACGTTCGAGATGGAGAACCGCAGGCAGATGTACCGCCTGATCAGCATGATCGACGGCTTTGACATCGCGCGCCGTCTGTGGAAGCTGAAAGTGTGCATGGAGAACTTTGAATTCGCCAACGACAAGCTGATGCCCCTGCTGAAACGCTACGACGAGAGCTACAACACCTTCATGGCCGACATGAAGACGCTGAACGAGCGGGGCCGCATCGGCTACGGCTACGGCAGCGGCATGACGCCCACCGGGTGGGAGATCTTCAATCACAGCGGCATGCTCTCGCTGATGACCCAGACCGCGCAGGCCAAGCCGGCGTTCGACCGCCTCGTGCTCACGCTCGACCAGGCCTGCGCCGTCGCCAAAAAAGCCACGCTCGACCAGCTGAAAGACGACCTGGCCAAAGTATCGGCGCAGATCACCTCGGCGCGGCAGAGCCATAAGGCTGCCCTCAAAAAGATCGAGAAGTTCGCCGCGTTCCCCGACGTGATGTACATCGTCAACGACGACGACGACATCCTCATCGCCGCCGAGACGATGCTGGAGCAGGCCACCAAGATGCTGAACGACCTTGAGGACGACGGCACGATCTACGGCCAGCTGCGCTACTTCAACGGCA
>JAGAYQ010000116.1 GCA_017940445.1 Pyramidobacter sp.
CGAAGGATGCGGTTGACAACAAAACCGTCGATCTACTTGTTGACGCGGATGGGAGTCTTGCAAGTGGCCGTCGCGAACTAGATGATGGTTTCGACGGTCTCCTCTGCCGTGTGGCCTCCCATGACCACCTCGACCAGCTTGAGCGCCGGCGCGGGGTTAAAGTAGTGCATGTTGGCAAGGCGCGCAGGATTATCCACGCAGTCCTTGAAAATCGACGAGACCATGTAGCTGGAGTTGGAGGCGAAGATCGTGTCCTTCGCAGCGATGCTGTTCAGCTCGCGGTAGAAGTTCTCCTTCACCTGCTTGTCCTCAAGCACAGCCTCGATCACGAGCTGAGCGCCGCCGGCTGCTTCCGCCAGTGTGGGCACGAGATGGAAATGCTGCTTCGCCGCGGCAACCTGCTCTTCCGTCATGCGCCCCTTGGCAATGCGCCCGGCCAGGTATTCGTCGGCCCAGACTTTTACCTTGTCCAGAACAGCGGCGATCGTATCGGTCAGATACACGTCGTAGCCGTGGATGGCAGTGTTGAGCGCGATCTGGCGTCCCATCTGCCCCGCGCCGGCCACGCAGACCTTTTTGATATCGGCAAGTTTCATAGTGAACACGCCTCCCGTTTACAGCTTCTCAAAGGCCATAGCCATGCCGAGACCGCCTGCCACGCACAGCGTCGCGATGCCGTAGCGCACGTCGCGCTTGTGCATCTCGTGGATCAGCGTTGTCGAGATGCGGGCGCCGGAGCAGCCGAGAGGATGTCCCAGAGCGATCGCACCGCCGTTGACGTTGACGTTGTCCGTTGACAGGCCGAGATCCTTGAGGCAGCCCAGCGACTGAGCAGCAAACGCCTCGTTCAGCTCCCACAGACCGATGTCTTCTTTCTTCAGGCCCATTGGCGTAAGGAATCTCTCAAACAGACGGTTGACTGCAGCCACAGGTCCGAGCCCCATGACACGGGGATCGACGCCGCGGGCCGCACCGGCTATGACGCGGGCAATCGGCTTAAGGCCAAGTTCCTGCGCCTTTTCGGCAGCCATGATGACGAGCGCGGAAGCACCGTCGTTGCGGCCGGAAGCATTGCCTGCAGTGGTCACTCCGTCGGGGAAGATCGGGCGCAGTTTGGCCATTTTCGCTTCGTTCGTGTCGCGCTTGGGGAACTCGTCCGTGTCGAAGATGATCGGATCTTTCTTGCGCTGCGGGATCGTCACAGGGACGATCTCGTCCTTGAAGCGGCCGGAGTCGATCGCGGCGATAGCGCGGCGCTGGCTCTGGAGCGCGAACGCATCACACTCTTCGCGGGTGATGCTGTAACGGCGGGCAACTTCATCAGCCGTCCAGATCATGTTGAACGTGCCGTAGATGTCGTTCGGCTGGCTCTTCGGCTGGCTCTCCACGTTGGGATCAACAAACACTGCATTTCCGCTGCCAACGCCGAAGCGCGCGCCGCGGATGTAGAACGGCGCCGTGCTCATGCTTTCGACACCGCCGCAGAGGATGATGTCGGAATAACCGCACTGTATCTGCTGCGTGCCTGAAAGGATCGCCTGCATTCCGGAAGCGCACTGACGATGAACCGTATAGGCTGGCGTCGCCTCGGGGATACGGATCATCAGCGACGTGAGTCGGGAGATATTGGGCTGATCAGTAGACTGTTTGGCTTGTCCGCAAATAACTTCGTCGATGGCCTCTTTTGCGACGCCGGCTTTGTTGAGCGCGCCTTCAAGAGCAGTGGCAAGCAGCGTTTCAGGCTGGACGTTTTTCAGCGTGCCGCCGATGGAACCAAGAGCGGTACGGACAGCGGAAACGACGACGACATCACGCATTTTCGCTCACCTGCCTTAATTGAATCCGCCATCGCAGACGACCGTCTGCGCGGTGATATAGCTGGCTTCGTCAGACGCGAGGAAGCAATAGACCTGGGCGCACTCGCGCGGATCGCCATAGCGGCGCAGCGGGATGCTCTTGAGCTTTTTCTCCTTGACCTCTTCGGGAACAGCCGCATACATATCCGTCATGATCGAGCCGGGGCAGACAGCGTTGACGTTGATGCCGTACTTGCCGAGCTCTTTGCCCTGCACACGGGCCATGCCCATGATGGCCGCCTTGGATGCGGCATAGTTCGACTGGCCGAAGTTGCCGTTGAAGGCCGAGACGGAAGCGCAGTGCACGATTTTGCCGTAGCGCTGCTCCATCATGTAGGGAACGACCGCCTTGGTCATGTTGAAGTTGCCGCCCAGATTGACATTAATCACAGCATGGAA
>JAGAYQ010000117.1 GCA_017940445.1 Pyramidobacter sp.
CCTGTCGTCGGTCGTCGCGAAGGAGCTCTCCGCGATGCCGGAGATCGACGACAGGGAAGCATCGCGAAGCTTGATCTCGATCGTCCAAGGCAGAGGGATCTCACCGGCCGGCAGCATCGACTGCGCCTGAGAACCGAGTTTGGCGCGCAAGACCTCGAGCGCTTCCTGAGGCGAAACGAGGCGGATCTCTTCGATGTCAGCACTGCTTGAAAGCGCATCGCGGACTTTCGCAGCGCCAGCCTCAGACTGAGTGTAGGCCTGGATGATCAGGCTGCTCTGAACGTTCTGCGAGATCTTTCGGGCATACAGTGCCAGCTGAGAACTGCCGCCCAGAAGGAAGAAGACCGCCGCCGCCGTGAAGAGGGTCAGCAGGCTGAGGCCCCAGTGGCGGAAAAACAGACGGCACGTGTCACGGAAGATGTATCTATACGTCCCCACTGATACTGTACCTCCCTTCTCGCTCGTCGCGCACGAGCCGCCCCATATGGAGCTCGACTACACGCTGACGATACGTGTCGACAAGATGCTGGTCATGGGTCGCGACGATCACCGTCGTGCCCGCAGCATGAATGGAAAGCAGGAGCCTCATCACGTACTCGGCCGTATGCACATCGAGGTTGCCCGTGGGCTCGTCAGCCAGGAAAAGCCGAGGCGCGTTGACGATGGCGCGGGCAATGGCAACTCGCTGCTGCTCGCCGCCGGAAAGCTGATCGGGACGAAGGTCGCGGCGATTCCACAGACCAACTTTATCAATGACGTCATCAGTCCGGTCACGGGCTTCAGCACGCGGAACGCCGCACGCCTCGAGAACAAACGCTACGTTCTCCCAGGCGCTCAAATACGGCAGGAGCTTATAATCCTGGAAAACAACGCCGATGTCGCGCCGAAAATACGGCAAGCTCGACGTCGATAAACGGCGCAGGTCGATCCCGTCCATCACGACTTGGCCGCGGGTCGGCAGGACTTCGCGTGTAAGCAGCCTCATCAGGGTCGTCTTGCCGGAACCGGTCGTGCCGATCAGATAGACAAACTCTCCTTCGTTTATATTCAGATATATATCGCTGAGAGCCTGTATATTTGGAGGGAAAATTTTCGTCAATCCATTGATACGGATCTCCATCTCAGGACACCTCCCCAAAATTGAAAATTCCAGCGTCTATCATACCACATTCAGGCGCGCATGGCTTTTTCAAAGCTCATTTTGAAAGATGCAAACGTATTTTCGACCGCTTCGTCAAGTAGGCCGCGCTTGCTCCACGGCTGAGGAGAGCCGCCTTCAGCGCGCCACACGCCGCAGCCCCAGCGCAGGGCAAAATCGCTGACTTTGGGGTCATACGGGATAAGAACGCAGGGAATATTTTTCTTCAAGCACATGACGCCGAAATGGAGCCTCATGCCGCAGGCGCATGCTGCGTCAGAAAACACCGTGCCAACGCTGTCAACGGTACAGGAACGCAATTCGTCAAGTGCCAGAAGCCCTTCTTTGCAGAGCGTCTCCATGAGATCGGCGTCTTCTTTGCTCATGGCAATACCGACAACTTTTTCCCCCTGCCGCCAGGGCATTTGTGAAAAAACACGCGCCGATTCGCGCTCAAGTCCGCCGCAGGGACGGAAATTCACCAGCACGTTTCCCCCCGACGCGCCTGAGACGGAATCCTCCGGGAGCGTCAGGACAAGATCGTCAGCCAGAAGAGCCCGTCCTGACAAAAAATCGAAAGAATGCCGGTCACGGACTGTCACAGCCTTGCAGCCTCCGAACGCGCTTTGCGCCAGCAGGCGGCTGGACCGCCGCTTCAGAGGTCCGATCGACTGTCCGACAGCCCAGACTTTGCAGCCGTACAAGG
>JAGAYQ010000015.1 GCA_017940445.1 Pyramidobacter sp.
AATTTGCCATCCGCCAAAGCCTCGAACAGCTCAATCTTCTGAAGAGTTCCCTCATGCAAAAATATTTTGCCGCATAAAGAAACCGTCTCGCACCGGAGTAAAAATCCAGTACGGGACGGTTTTTAATTACTAATTATTAATTCCTGATTGCTTTTCCGCCGCTTCCACAACGTGTTTCATCAGCACGGTGGTCGTGACGCTGCCGACGCCGCCGGGGACGGGCGTGCAGGCTCCGGCGATTTCGGCCGCTTCGGGCAGGACGTCGCCGCAGAGTTTGCCCGCTTCGTTCACGTTGATGCCCACGTCAAGGACGATCTGGGAGGGGGTGACGAATTCCGGCGTAACGGCGCCGGCATGGCCGACGGCGGCGACGAGGATGTCGGCGCGGCGAGCGATGGACGCGGTGTCGCGCGTTTTTGTGTGGCACACGGTGACGGTGGCGCTGGCTCCCAGCAGCATCATAGCGGCGGGGCGCCCGATGACGAGGCTGCGTCCCAGCACGACGGCGTTTTTGCCCTTGGGGTCGACGCCGTAAAACTTGAGGATCTCCATGCAGGCGGCGGGGGTGCAGGGCGGAAAGCCTTCATCCCGTCCGGCATAGACGGCGGCCTGCGATGCGAATGTGATGCCGTCCACGTCCTTGGCGGGCGAAAGGCGCTCGCGCACGGCCCGCTCGTCGATGCTTCCCGGCAGCGGCATGAAGATCAGGCAGCCGTGGATGCCTGCGTCGTGATTGATGGCGTCGATCGTTTCCAGAAGCTGCGGCTGGGTGCAGTCAGCGGGGAGGATGAACTGCTTCACCGCAACGCCCGCGGTCTGCGCGCGCTTTATCGCGCCGCGCTCATAGGCGAGGTCGTCGCCGCGCTCGCCGACGCGCACGATGGCAAGCGTGGGAACGACGCCGCGCGAGACGAGTGCCGCGGTCTGCTTTTTCAAATCCTCGGTCAGGGCCGCGGCAACGGCCTTGCCGTCAAGAATTTGCGGCATGATCAAAGTGTCCTTTCATTCTCTCTCAGTATCAAAACCGGCACATTTCACGTTTTTTCTTTGAGCCTTTGGTGCTTCGTGACCTTGCGTCGGCTTGGGATTTACTATTGTAGAAACGCTGTTTTAATCCGATTTGCAGAATGAGACCAGCGCACAGGAAACCTGAGAAAATGCGTCAGATCCGAAGAAACCTGTCCGCAAGGGGCTCCGGAGGCGTACTTCTGTACGTTGAAGGAGTCCCTCGGACAGCGTTTCGCAGGAGATGACGTATTTTATCAGCGTTTCCTTGAATTTTACCCGCGCAGCTGAGCTGAAACGGCTTCGAACGCGGCCTGGGCGCGGGGGACGAACTCGCGCAGCATGGCGTCGGCGCGCTCATCGAACGCAGCCGCGGCGGCGCGGTCTTTCATCGCCTTGGTGTTGATGAAGACGTTGAGCGACGCGCCCTCGAGAGCCGCGCGAGTCAACGCGGCGCCCACGCCGGCATCGCTGATCGCCAGGCGCGAGCCTTTGGCGGCGAAGCCCTCCATCAGCTCAATGGCCTTGCAGCACTGTTCCATGATGGCAAGCGGCACGGCACAGGCGGCTTTCAGCGCCGCTTCCATGACGGCTTCTTTGTGCGCGCGCTGCTCCTCGGTATCTTTGGGCAGGCCGTAAGCGGCCGCCAGCGGGGCGAAGACTTCGGCGTCGCGTTCCACAAGGGCGAGCAGCTCGGCCTGGATGGCGTCGCACTGTGCCTGCATGGCCTTGATCTCGGGCTCGACGGCCGCGTATTTCTTCTTGCCGACGGTGAGCGAGCCGACCATGTTGCCGAGCGCGGTGCCGATGGCGCCGCAGAGCGCGGAAGCGCCGCCGCCGCCGGGCACGGGCGCCTTTGTAGCCAGCACGGAGACGAAGGCCGCGCAGCTGTTATCGGTGATTTTCATGTCTGACTCTCCTTCATAAAATTCAAAGCCGACACGAAGCCCCTAAGACTCAACGGTCCTGAGGAACGACAAAGCACCTTGATAAAACCAAAAGCTCTGAATCGTTAGGTGCCTTTCTCAACATGTTCGCCGTGAAGCGGCGTCCGAGATCGTTTTGTACCTTTGTGTCTTTGTTGCGGCTTTGAAGAGAACTTAGGGAAACGCTGATTTAATCCCATTATGCAGAATGTAACCAGCGCACAGGAAACCTGAGAAAATGCGTCAGATCCGAAGAAACCTGTCCGTAAGGGGCTTCGGAGGCGTACACCCGTACGTTGGAGAAGCCCCTCGGACAGCGTTTCGCAGGAGATGACGTATTTTATCAGTGTTTCCTTAGAACAGTCCGCTGATGCGGCCGTCGCTGTCGACGTCGATCTTCTCAGCAGCGGGCACCTTGGGCAGGCCGGGCATGGTCATGATGTCGCCCGTGAGCGCGACGATGAAGCCCGCGCCGGCCGACACTTTCAAGTTGCGCACGGTCACTTCGAAGCCCTTGGGCGCGCCCAGCTTGGCCGGATCGTCGGAGAAGCTGTACTGCGTCTTGGCCATGCAGATGGGCATTGTGCCAAATCCCAGCTCGGTCAGCTGCTGCGCCTGCTTTTTCGCGGCAGGCGTCAGCACGACGCCGTCGCCGTGATAGACCTTGGTGACGATAGCGTTCAGCTTTTCCTCGATGGACATGTCGAGATCGTAGGAGTACGTGAAGTCGTTGGGCTGCTCGCAGAGACGGACGACTTCCTTGGCCAGCTCGATGCCGCCGTCGCCGCCCTTGCCCCACACCTCGGACAGGGCCACGTTGACGCCCAGTTCGCGGCACTTGGCAGCGATCAGCTCAAGCTCGGCCTCGCTGTCAGTGGGGAAGCGGTTGATCGCCACGACGGCGGGCAGCTTGTAGACCTTAGTGATGTTTTCAACGTGCTGGAGCAGGTTGGGCAGACCCTTTTCGAGCGCCGCAAGGTTTTCGGTGCCCAGGTCGGCCTTGGCGACGCCGCCGTGATGCTTGAGCGCGCGAACCGTAGCGACGACCACGACGGCCGAAGGACGCAGGCCGGCGAAGCGGCACTTGATGTCGAGGAACTTCTCAGCGCCAAGGTCGGCGCCGAATCCGGCCTCCGTCACGGCGTAGTCGCCGAGCTTGAGGGCCAGCTTGGTGGCGGTGACAGAGTTGCAGCCGTGGGCGATATTGGCGAACGGACCGCCGTGGATGATCGCGGGCGTGTGCTCAAGCGTCTGCACCAGGTTGGGCTTGAGCGCTTCGACCAGCAGCGCCGCCAT
>JAGAYQ010000118.1 GCA_017940445.1 Pyramidobacter sp.
GGCTCTGGTCGATTACGCGAGGAAAACGCTGCGGCTGGAGAGTCTTTTTCAGGCCCAGCTGGCCGACTTGAGCGACACATCGATGGGGCACCTTGACGTGGGGATCACCGGCATCCGCGGCACGATCTTCATGCCGCGGATATGGGAGCGCTTTCACAAGGAATTTCCGAACATCACGCTCTCGCTCACCGAAGCCTCGACAGCAAGGCTCGACGATTTGCTCGAAAAAGGCCGGCTTGACCTGTATATCGGCGTGGACGCGCCGGTGCGGAGCGATACGGAAGTCTGGACGCTGACGCAGGAAAAAGTCTGCTGCGTCGCCAGCCAGTCGTTTATCGACGAACATTTTTCTGATGGCGGGCGCGGGCTTTTTGACAAAGCCAGAAACGGCGGCCTGGAACTGAACGATGTGATCAGCCTGCCGCTTGTGGCCTTCTCGCGCGGGAATTCGCTGCGCGATACGCTGGAGGAATTTTGCGAAAAGATGGGCAAGCGGCCGAACGTGATGCTGGAAACGTCGCGTCACGACCTGGTGCTGCGCTTCTGTCAGCAGGGCGGCGGGATCGGGCTGATCTATCAGATGATCCTCTACGACATGATGAACACGATGCGCGAAGATCCGTCGCTGCGCGTTTTTCCGATGAAAAATCTCTCCTCGCCCAAATACACAAATCTCGTCTACCGTCGCGAGAGTTACAAGCCGCGCTACATGAGCGGCTTTATCCAGACGGCTCAGACGGTCTTCCGGGAATATGCCGAGAACGCCGACGCGGTGATCCGTCGCGCGATCGCGGAACGATGACGGTACGATACACAAAAACGCGATGCTCCCATCAGGGAACATCGCGTTTTTTGTATCGAAAAGATTACGCCTTGCGGTAGCGGTCCATGACGGCCAGGAGGCGCTTCATTGCGTCGACGGCCTTGTCGTGGTCCTGTGAGAAGTTGATGCGGAACTGGTGCAGGAACTGCGGTCCGAACTCGGTGCCGGGAGTGACGATGACGCCGGCCAGTTCGCGGACGATGCGGATGAACTGATGCAGGCTCACTTCAAGCTCGGGGATCTCGACGAACAGGTAGCTGCCGCCGTCGGTGGGGCGGGCGGTCACGCCCTCAGCCGCGTTGAGCACCTTCATGATGTCGTCGCGGATGCGCTGATGCTCGGCAACACGTGCTTCCATCCAGCCGGCGGGCTCGGCGAACCAGGTGAAGAACACAGCCTGGTTGTAGCCGGGGCAGCGCAGGGCCATGATGGCCTGGAGCTTTTCCATTCTTTCGATGATCTCGGCCGTGCCGAAGGCAGCGCCAAGACGGAAGCCGGAAAGCGACTCGGTCTTCGAGGGGCCGATGATCGTGATCAGGTTGTCGGGGATCTCCTTCTGGGCGGCGAGGTGCGTGTAGTTCACGCCGGTGTAGACCTGGCGGCTGTACAGCTCGTCGACGATCAGCGTGGCGTTGTACTTCTTTGCCAGAGCGGCGATCGTGCAGATCTCGTCGTAGGAGTAGACGCAGCCGGTGGGGTTGTTGGGGTTGGAGAAGAGGAACAGCTTGACGCCGTCCTTGAACGCGGCCTCAAGAGCGGCCAGGTCGATGCCGCTTTTGCCGCTGGTGTGCCAGTTCATCTGGATGGGGCAGAGCACGCCGCCGAAGAACTCGACCATCTTGCGGTTGGCGAAGTAGTCGGGCTCGACGATGGCGACCTTGTCACCGGGCATCACGTTCGCACCCATGGCAAGGAACAGAGCGCCCTGCGTGCCGGGGGTGAGGATCAGGTTCTGGGCCGGATCGATCTTCGCGCCGTTGAAGGCAGAAAGCTTCTCGGCCACGTGCTCCAGCACGGTCTTGCGGCCGCGGTAGGGCGTGTAAGCCTGAGCGCCGCCCTCGAAGTAGCCGCGAGAGAACACCTCAAAGCTGCCGGGCGTGGGCAGGTGGGCGTCGACGTCGCCGTGGGAGAAGTCGACGAACGCGCCGGGGATCTTCTCTCCGCGCAGATCGAGCTTCTGCGACTTCTGAAGGCTCTCCTGGCCGGGAGCGTTGTCGATGCCGAGCATGTCAAATTTTTCAACGATATTCATGAACAAGACCGCCTTTCGGATAATGTGAAAGAAGGAACGGAATAACCTAAGCGTATTGTATCCGCTGCCGGGGAAAAATCAAATAGCCGTTTGCGAATAACGTTGTGCTTCAAAAGGAATGAACGGGCGCCTGCGGCGCCGCGCTGCGCTTCAGGAACGAGGAAAACGCCTCCAGCGCCGGCGATCCTGTTTTGCGGCCGAACACGGCACGGATGTGACGCTGCGTGTCAGGATGGTCCACTGCGTACAGACACAGATCGGGCGACAGCCCCGCGTAGCAGGGGATCGATGCGCGCACGAACGTGACGCCCAGTCCCGCTTCGGCCAGATGATACGCTGTAAGAAGCTGATCCAGCTCCATGACGATCTCAGGCTCAAAGCCGGCATCGCGGCAGATCTTCAGGCCGCGCCGGCGGATGTCGTTGCCCTCCTTGAGAAAAAGAAATCTCTCATGAGCGAATTCCTTCATCGACACGCGCGGCAGCTGCGGATCGGCGAGTGCGTCATCGCGCATGACCGCTTCGCCAAGTTCAAAATCGCGCAGACGTTCGTTGACGGGGTTAGCGCCGGGCACGGCAAGCACGATCGACTCGTTTTTCAGCACAAATGAATCCAGCTCCGGTGGCAGATCCTCCTCGACCGTCAGCCCGGCGTCGAGCACGCCTGCCCGAAGCAGCGCGAGCAGCTCAGCGTCGTTTGTCTCGATCAGTTTGACCGCAAAGTCGGGGTGCTCCATCTGGAACGCTGATACCAGCGGCGGCAGCACGTATGTACAGAAGAACGACGGCGCGCCGACCGTCAGACCGTTCTTGCGATGACGTCTCAGCTCGGTGCAGTAGGCTTCAAGATCGTTCTGCACCTTCTGCATCTGGCGGAAATATTCGATGATGCGCTTGCCCTCAGGCGTGACCCGCAGCGGCGAAGAACTGCGGTCAAAGACGGCTGCACCGAGATTTTTCTCCACGCGGCGCACGATCTTGCTCAGCGCCGGCTGCGAGATATAATTTTTCTCCGCGGCGCGCGTGAAGCTCAGTTCCTCGCTCACCGCAAGGATCAGCGCCATCTCGCGGATTTCTACAGGTTCCATCGCCCACAGCTCCCTTCCTGCATTTTCACCTGCAAGTTTATCATAAAAATGATTTTTTGCCTCGATTTCTCAGCGTGGCATTTTCAGCACAAAAAGGATACAATACTCTGTACCATCCGAAAAGTGCGAAAGCGAGGAGTGATCTATGCCGCCTAAAACGAGCCGGGAAGTCGCCTTCTGCAAGACCTTCCCCGACAGTTCTCATGTGACCGTGCTGTGGAATCCGCGGACCGGAGCGCATATCGAAACGCCTGACGACCTCTGGTCGCTGCCGCACGATATGGCCTCCGAGTTTTTGCGCCGCGTTGCCGAAGGCCGCCCGACCGAAGCCGACCGGCAGATCCTCGACGACTGCGCCGCTTCAGCCAGCATCGCTGCGGCTTTCACGCCCGCCAGAGAATGAAAGGAGCAGGACATGATCGTCATCCGTTCCGAACATAACGCCAGATTCACCCTCGACCAGCTCGTTCGACTCTCCCGTGCCGTCGTTTCCGTGCTCAGCTGTCGGGGGCAGCAGATCTACACCTTTGCGGACGAGCAGGACCGACTCCTTGTCCGCCATGCCGACGGCTTTTACGCGGATGAGTTCGGCTTCACCTACGACGCGCTGATGTACGTCGAGCTCGACTCTGAAGGCAACGAAACCGGCCGCCGCTTTATGGACCGTGTCATCACCGTCAAGCAGCCGATGACACGCTGAAAAACTCAAGAAGCGCTGATTGATTTGCCCGTGACAAGACAGGCTCATTTCATCAGTGCTTTCCTAAAAATCATCTTGCGGTCGTGCCTTTAACGTGTTATTATTACCAAGTAGATTGTGTGCCTGAGTGGCGGAATCGGTAGACGCAGGGGACTCAAAATCCCCCGTGGGCGACCACATGAGGGTTCGAGTCCCTCCTTAGGCACCA
>JAGAYQ010000119.1 GCA_017940445.1 Pyramidobacter sp.
CGGGTTGCCGTACTGCTCCATCGTGATCTTGCCCTTCAGGTGATCTGTAAGATATTTGAGCAGGCATTCAGCGTCAGTGGGCAGGCCCTCAGTCTTGAACGGCTTGATGCCCTGCACGCCGCCGTTGCCGTCGCCGCCGTCGAGCAAACAGTACTTGGAGCCCGCCACGGTGTACGTCGCCGCTGGGTCGATCGGCATGCCGTCGACGCGGACGTTGCTCACACGCCTCTGCTTGCCTTCCTCAACACCGGCAAAGGCGCCCTTTTCATCATGTTTGACGGGGCTGGGGATGCTCGCGTCGACTTCATAGCTCATGCCGGACACCTGGCAGAAACCGCCGCACTCCTCATCGGGCAGATAACGGCTGTTGAACTCGAGCAGGTCGAGGATAGCCTGCCCCGTCATCTCGGCGATGCACATCGGGTTGCTCCAGGGGTTGGTATCCATCAGCGCCAGACGCGTAATATCGCCGCCCTCGACCGATTTGCGAATGGCGCCGCCGTTGATGATGGAAATCTGCGCGCCGGTCACGGCTCGATAGGCATCGGTGCAGTAGTCGCCGAGATTGGTCTCGCCCATGCGGACGCGGCGCGAGCCTGTGCGCGGATCGTCGGTAGTAAGCGGCACTTCGGCCACACCGATCTTCTCGTTAAGGAAAGCCAGCTTGGCATGGTCGGCGTCGATCAGCTTCTGCACGTCGGCATACGCCTTTTTGACGGCTTCGCTCTTGTTCACGTCGACTTCGGCCGGACGGATCAGCTCGGTGCGCACCGTGCCGTCTTTGGCGATATTCAGGCGGCCGATATACATGAATTTTGTGCCCGTCTGAGCGTAGAGCACGTCTTTGCCGTCGGCGTTCTTGTAGCCCTCACCGGCAAACACTTCGTGCGAATGGCCGTCGAGCACGACATCGATGCCGCGCGTGTTGGCAATGACCGTGGGCGCGGCCCATTCGGGCGTGGAGCCGTTGATGCCCAGGTGAGAGACGAGGACGACCGTCTGCGCGCCCTCGGCACGGGCGGCATCGACGGCAGCCTGAACTTTAGCGTAAAGATCTTTCTCGTTGAAGCTGTAGACGAATTTGCCGGCAGCATCCTGGAAAAACTTGGGGTTGGCCTTGGCAATCGATTCGGGGGTGGTCACGCCGACAAAAGCCACCTTGCGGTTGCCGAGCGTCACGATCTTGTACGGCGGCACCAGCGGCTTGCCGGCGGCCAGGTCGTCGATGTTGCAGCTGAGCACATCGAACTTCGCGGCGCCGATCAGCTTTTTGAGCTGATCCATGCCGTAGTCAAACTCGTGATTGCCGAGCGTGGCCAGCGTGTAGGGCACGGCGTTCATCAGCTCGATGACGGGCTCGCCCTTGTAGTAGCCGCCGATCATCTCGCCCTGGATATAGTCGCCGTCGTCGACGACGATCGTGTCAAGCCCGTCCTCGATCAGCGAAGCGCGCAGCGCAGCCAAGGCCGAGTAGCCGTCAATGCCGCAGTGAATGTCGTTCGTAAAGAGGACAACAGCGTCCTTCGGCTCGGGCGGAGGTGCTGGCGGCTCGTTCTTTGCAGGCAGCTTCGGCGTGTCGAGATTGGCCGCGCCAAGCAGGAAAAACGCCGCAACCAGCGCCATGATCCCGGCGGGCAGGAGGTACTTGCCAAACTTCTTCATCATCGTTCATACGTCCTTTCGATATAAAAATGAAAGTTCCAGCGCGTTCTCGCGCGCATACGCAAGCGATTTAATTATATCAGATAAGCCGAGCTTTGACACAAAATTAAAAAATAATTCCCCGCGAACCTCGCGGGGAATCTTAACGTTATTTGCGACTCTCCGAGCGCGCGAGGATCGAGTCGAGCAGCACGGCCACAGCATCAAGCAGCGGCTGCGACTCCGCCGTCAGCTCGCCGCTGGCGGCGCGGGCGTACACTTCGCGCATCTGGTCGCCGATGTTTTCCAGCGCGGTCACAGCCTTGCGGTTGGCGCGGCGCTGCTTTTTCTCGACCGTATGCTTTTCTTCTTTCGTGGAAGCGGGTTCGGCTTCAGGAGCCGGCTTGATCTGCGCATCAGCAGATGTCTTCGCCGGTTCGGCGGCAGCTTCAGCCGCTGCCGCGCCGCTGGGATCAGCGGGCGCTTCCGTCTCGGCGATCTGCTCAGGCATGGGCGCGGCCTTCGCCTCCGCGATCGCTTCGATAATCGTCTGCCCCGCCTTGCGCGGCTCAAGAGCGATCTCCTGATCGAGGTCGGGCACCAGCGTTTCAAAGCCGCGCGTGCCGAGCGCGTCGGCCAGACTCTGCGAGGCGTCAGCTTCGCCGTGAGTGACGAAGAACTTGGGCATAGTGGGACGGAAGCGCTCGGCCCAGTCCAGCAGATCGGTGCGGTCGGAGTGAGCCGAGAAGCCGCCGATGGTGTGGATCTGCGCTTCGACGTTGATCGACTCGCCGGCGATGCGCACCGTCCTGGCGCCGTCGACGATGCGGCGTCCCAGCGTGCCGTGCGCCTGATAGCCGACAAAGATCACATGATTGTCAGGGTTCCAGATGCCGTTTTTGAGGTGATGAACGATGCGTCCGCCCGAGCACATGCCGCTGCC
>JAGAYQ010000120.1 GCA_017940445.1 Pyramidobacter sp.
CCTTTCTCTGGCCTTCAGTATAAAAGACAAGTCCTTTATGACGCCCGAGGACGTGGCCGTACTCATCGACCATGTCTCCGCAGAATCGATCCTCTGCAGAAATATGACGAGCAAGGAAGCTTTCAAGAGAAGTGTCTTTTAAAAAACAGATGTCCTGACTTTCCTGCGCTCTGCGGACGCTGTTCCCCAGGCTTTGAATCAGCTACTCGCGCACCTCTGCTTTCGATTCGATTTCAGCAAGCGGAAAAACGATCCTCGGGAGCCAATCGACAGGCAGCCGGTAAAGCGCGTACGTCTGATCCTTGTTCGTCCGCGAACGCGCTATGGCAAAATCATCGCCGCATCTGACGATCCGGGCATAGTGTCCTGTCGCCACATACTGTATTCCCAAAGCATCTGCTGTTTCGATAAGGACGCGAAATTTCAAAGCTTCATTGCAGATGACGCAGGGATTCGGTGTTTCGCCGCGACGATAAGCCGCCAGAAACGGTTCGACAACTGCCTTATTAAAGCGCTCGCGGCAATCGATACGGAGAAGAGGAATGGAAAATTCCTGTTGCAGGCGCAGCAGCCGCTCCCGGTCGTCATCGTTTTCCATGCCGGTCGTCTCAAGGTGCAGAGCGCACACATCCCAGCCCTGCTCTTTCAGGAGCAGGACTGCAAAAGTGCTGTCAATGCCTCCGCTGACGCCGACAATTATTTTTTTGTTCATGATTTTTTCCTTGAGTGTTTGGGGCAAACTTATTACAATGGATGAGCTTCAACAAAGAAAGGAAGTGCTCCATGCTTAAAGAAAAACATTACAGCGTGAGCGGGATCGTCCAAGGCGTCGGTTTCCGCCCGCTCTGTGTCCGCATCGCTCATCGCTGTTCGATAAAAGGCTCTGTCGCCAACACTTCTGATGGCGTTATGCTCTGTCTGCAGGGTGAAGAAAGCAGTATCCAGAACTATCTGGATGAGCTCCGACGCGAATGTCCGGACGTCGCCCTCATTATTGAGATCACGCTGCTCGATGAAAAAACGATCGACGTTCCTGATGAAGATTTCATCATCCTGAAAAGTGTCCGCTCAGAGCGGCAGCGCGTGCTTTTGCCGCCGGATATGGCAACCTGCGCCGACTGTCTTGCCGATATCCGCAATCCCGGCAACAGACGCTTCCGTTACCCATTCACGAACTGCACCAACTGCGGACCGCGTTTTTCGATCGTCAAAACGCTGCCTTACGACCGTCCGGGAACGACGATGTCGATTTTCCCCATGTGCCCGGACTGTACACACGAATATCGCGATGAGACCAACCGCCGTTTCCACGCGCAGCCCAACGCCTGCCCTGAGTGCGGCCCGCACCTGACGTTTACAGACGGTGACGGTGCAGAATTGGCCAGCGGCGAAAAAGCCCTTTCACTGACGGTAGACTGGCTGAGGCAGGGACGCATTCTTGCAATCAAGGGACTGGGCGGCTTTCATCTGGTATGCGATGCGCGCAATGAAACAGCAGTCGCACTTCTTCGAAAGCGCAAACGCCGCCCGAGCCGCCCCTTCGCGCTGATGGTAAAAGACCTTGACGAAGCCGAACTCTACGTCTCGATGTTCGAGGAGGACAAGCACCTCCTCAGCGGCTCCAGGGCGCCTATCGTGCTGCTGCCGATGAAAGACAGCAGCCTCCTTGCGCCTTCTATTGCACCGGGGCTTGATAAACTCGGAATCATGCTCCCCTACACGCCGCTTCACCATCTGCTGCTGGAGCAGATCAGTCCGCTGGTGATGACCAGCGCCAACATCAGCGGATCCCCGCTTGTTTCAGATAACAATGAAGCGCTCCAGAAACTGGCAGCTATATGTGACGGCTTTTTGATGCACAACCGCCCCATCCACATGAAAATCGATGATTCTGTACTGCTCAGCCGCCGCGAAGCTCCCGTGATCGTTCGCCGAGCACGCGGCTACGTCCCAAATCCGGTGATCACTTCCAGAGAGCTTGCTCCCGTCATTGCGGCAGGAGCTGAGATGAAAGGCACGTTTGCGTTCAGCCAGGATAACATGATCTTTCCGAGCCAGTATCTTGGCGATATGAAAGAACTGGGGACCGCACAGTTTTACAGTCAGGCTGTCGAACATTTCAAACGGCTCTATAACTTTGCACCGCAGGCACTCGCCCATGACCTGCATCCGCTTTTCATCTCGACGGCCCAGGCCAGAAAAGCTTTTCCCGACTTGCAGACAATCGGAGTTCAGCATCACTATGCGCATATGATGGCCTGTCTTGCAGAAAACCGATCAGAATGCAACGCAGTAGGACTGATACTGGACGGCGTCGGCTACGGAGAAGACGGAACGATCTGGGGCGGCGAGATCCTTGCCGGAGGAACTCAGGGCTTTGAGCGGGCTGCGCATTTGCGGGCGTTCCGGCTGCCCGGCGGCGATATCGCCGTCAAAGAGATCTGGCGCTGCGGCTTCAGCCTGCTGGTCGAAACGTGCGGTGCCGACGAGGCGCTCAGGCTGTGCAGCTCGCTGTGGCCAAAGGAGACTGCAAAAGCCAGTCAGCTGCTCAAAGTCTGGAACAGCTTTCCGCTCTGCACTTCCTGCGGCAGACTCTTCGACGGCACGGCATCGATCATCATGAGAAAAAGCCGGGTCACTTATGACGGAGAAGGCGCTATGGAGCTGGAAGCTTTAGCTCGAAAAAGCACATCGGCCTCCGGCGACCTTTTTTCAGTCTCCGAAACGGAACTCGACTGGCGGCCGTTCGTCCTCGACCTGTGCCAAGACATGACCGCAGCGCCGGAAAAGCCTGCTCTGGCCTTTCACGCAAATCTGGCGGAGGCACTTGCAGCAAGTGCCGTCATGAACGCTTCACGCTTTGGCCTTGAGACCGTCGCACTGTCAGGAGGATGCTGGCAGAACTCACTGCTGCTTGACGAGTCACTGCCGAGACTGCGCAAAAGCGGCCTGCGAGTGCTGACCCATTCGCTCCTGTCACCAAACGATGAATGCGTGTCCGTCGGTCAGGCGTATGTCGCCGGGATGCGCCTGGCAGCCCAGGCAAAATAAAAAGCAGATCAGATGCTCAGCTCGCGGACAAGCTCAAGGAGTTCCGGGTTGAGCGTCTTTTTCTTTTCCCATGTATAGGGCAATGACAGCGTCGTCATGCGGCCATTTGCGACTCCCGTCATGACACCGAAACGGCCGTCGAGCAGACAGTTGACTGCATATGCCCCCATGCGGGTCGCGATCGTCGCGTCATAGCTGGAGGGGGCTCCTCCGCGCTGGATATGTCCCAGCACCGTCACTGTCGCCTTATAGGCAGGAGAATGCTCTGCGAGCAGTTTTTGAAGATCATAGCCCGACATGACGCCCTCGGCCAGAACGATCACAGAATAGAATTTCCCGTTTCTGCGCGACAGTTCGATCTTCTCACACAGTACGTTCAGATCAAAGGGGATCTCCGGCACGACGACAAAATCAGCACCTCCGGCGACACCGGTCTGCAGAGCGATCGAACCGCTGTGACGGCCCATGACCTCGACGATGAACAGCCGGTCGTGACTATGTGCTGTATCGCGCAGGCGGCGCACGGCGTCAAGGGCAGTATTCAGTGCCGTATCGAAGCCGATCGTCATATCAGTGCCGTTCACATCGTTGTCGATTGTGGCAGGAACGCCTACGACGGGCAGGCCGAGCTTTTGCATCTCCCAGGCGCCGCGGAACGAACCATCGCCTCCGATCACGATAAG
>JAGAYQ010000121.1 GCA_017940445.1 Pyramidobacter sp.
CGCCACGCCCATGAAAAAGCCGACGATCAGATTGATCAGCGTGCCCGTCGGGCCGCCGACGGCCGCCAGAGCCACCTTGCCCACATAGCGGCCGACCACGATCGCGTCGACCGTGTTGTACATCACCTGAAAGACCGTGCCAAGCATGATCGGGAAGAAGAACAGCAGCAGCTGCTTCCAGATCACGCCCTCCGTGATCGCGTTGTATTTACGCTCCATCTCTTCAGCTCCCGCAAAAGATTTTGTGAAAAACTGATCAGATTGTATCATGCTTTAAAGTCGGCCGAAAATGCCGCGCGGTTATGATACTTTTTCATAAAAAAGCCCCGTTCCGCGTCATCATCGCGAAACGGGGCTATATGCTGCTTCTAAGCCGGCCGGTGCCCAGCGCGGACGATGCTGCGCTCAAGCCAGCGGCCTTTCCAGTGATAGATCAGGAAGAACACCGACGTCAGCCCCCAGCTGACAGGATAGCCGATCGCCAGCGTGCGGAACGAGTGGAAAAACGGCAGCACGAACCACACCCACGTCAGACGCAGGCCGCAGATGCCCGTCGCCGTCGCCGCGGTGGGGACGATCGAGTCGCCGCATCCGCGCATGCCGCCTGCCAGCGCCACGATCGGCACATAGACAAAGTACAGCGGCGACATGATCCACGTGATCTCCGCGCCAATTGAGATCACCGCGGCGTCGTCGGTGAAGATGCGGAACAGCGGCTCGATAAACACCGCCTGGCCGAAGCCGAACAGCAGCGACGCCGCAAACGCATAGCCCATCGTCACGTACACCGCGCGCATGACGCGGTCATACTTGCGCGCGCCGAAGTTCTGCCCCACCACCGTCGAGACCGAAACGCCCAGCGCCGTGAGGATCATCCAGAACAGATGATCGATCTTGCCGTAGGTGGCAAACGCCGCCACCGTATCGACGCCGAAACTGTTGATGGCCGACTGGATGACGATGTTCGAGACGGAAAACAGCGCCGACTGGATGCCCGACGGAACGCCGATGCGCACCACGTTCTGGAGGATCAGCCAGTCGAACTTCCAGGCGCGCGACAGATCGAGACGGAACTCGCCTGATTCGCGCACCAGGAACCAGACAACGCCGGCCGCGCTGACCAGCTGCGAGACGATCGTCGCCCACGCCGCGCCGGCCACGCCCATACCGCAATAGATGACCAGCACAACGTCGCCGATGATGTTCGTGCATGTCGCCGCTACCAGCAGATAGAACGGCCGCTTCGAGTCGCCTTTGGCGCGCAGCACGCTCGAACCCATGTTGTAGACGAACGAGAACAGCAGCCCGCCGTAGAAGATCTGCAAATACGCCGTCGCGTGCGGCAGCACCTCGAGAGGCGTGTTCATCGCCCGCAGCGCCGGGCCCGCGATGAGGACGCCGAGCACCGAAAAAGCAAGCCCAGCCCAGAGCGAGAGCGCCATCGACGTGTGCACCGCCTTTTCGGTGCGCTCGGGGTCCTCCATGCCGAAGAACTGCGCGATCACCACCGTCGCGCCCGACGTGATGCCCACGAAAAAGTTCACCAGCAGATTGACCAGATAGCTCGTCGGCCCGCCGACAGCCGCCAGCGCCACCTTGCCCGCATAGCGCCCGACGACGATCGCGTCGACCGTGTTGTACAGCTGCTGAAACACCGTGCCCAGCATGATCGGGAAGAAGAACTTGAGGATCTGCTTCCAGATCACCCCTTCGATCATGTCGCGGCTGTGCGCCTTTTGTATCATCATAAATCACCTGATTTTCATCATTCATTATCGTGAAACTACGGCGATTCTAGCAGAAAAAAGCGCCCTCACGCGCGAAGCCGCACGCAAAGACGCAAAGAAAACAGATAAGCACATAATAAAAATTTCACTGCAGCGAAATTTCGGCATGATAACGGCGCCAGATTTCGCTGCAGCGAAAAACGCTACCGCGCGCTCATCACCCACGCGGCGGTCATAGCGGCGCCGCCCGGCAGGCAGTTCTCGTCGGGGAAGAAGCGGGGGCTGTGGAGCGGCTCGGGCTTCATGCCGGGGCCGAGGCAGCCCAGTTCGGCGTAGCACCCGGGGACTTTTTCTGCCAGATAGGCAAAGTCGTCAACGCCCATCTGCGGGAACTCAGGCACGATCACGTTCTCGCGCCCGAACAGCTCACCGGCCACACTGCGCACGCGCTCGGCCTCGGCAGCATCGTTGATGATTGGCGGATAGCTGGGGATGATGGTCACTTCGGCTTCAAGGCGCAGGGCCTTGGCCATCGTCTGCACCAGCTCGGTGAAGCGCTCGCGGGTGCGCAGCCGTGTCTGCGGCGTGAGCGTAC
>JAGAYQ010000122.1 GCA_017940445.1 Pyramidobacter sp.
CCGACAGGGAACTTCCGTGGCCCGTCGTGCGATAAGCAGATGAAATACGGATGCTGCCGCGAACGGCAGTGCCTTTTCCCTAATCCGTGTCCGAACATCAATGCGACGCATGCTGAATTTATACAGCTGCTGCGCAAACTGCGCGAGCTTCCCGGCGTGAAAAAGGTGTTCATTCGCTCGGGGCTCCGTTATGACTACATCCTGGCTGATCCGGACGGCGAGCGTTTTATTGACGAGCTGGTCCGCTGGCATGTATCGGGACAGCTCCGCGTCGCTCCGGAACACGCCAGCCCCAAAGTGCTGCGCCTGATGGGCAAGCCGCCTGTGGAAGAATATGTACGCTTCAAAGAACTTTTCGATCAGGCGACAAGGCGGGCCGGAAAGGAGCAGTATGTTCTGCCGTACCTGATCTCAAGCCATCCGGGGTGTTCGCTCAAAGAGGCCGTCGAGCTTGCGGAATTTCTCCGCGATCAGAAATTCACGCCCGAGCAGGTGCAGGATTTTATCCCGACGCCGGGAAGTGCTTCGACCTGCATGTTCTATACAGGCATTAACCCCTTTACGGGAGAAAGGCTCTACGTCCCGCGGGGCGGCCATGAAAAAGCCCTGCAGCGGGCATTGCTGCAGTACAAGCGTCCTGAGAACAGGCCCCTGGTTGAAGAAGCGCTTCGCCGCGCCGGACGCAGCGACCTGATCGGCTATGGCCCCCACTGCCTGATCAGGCCGGAAAAGCGAAGCGGGAACGGACAGCACGGGCGTGAGTCACATAAATACAGCCAAAAGGATCATTATGGTACTGGAGGAAAGAAGAATGACTTCAGAAATCGCCGAGCGCCTCGATAAGTCTGGCCTTCATTGGACTGCCGGAGCGCCGCTGAAAAATTACTGTCACTGGCAGATCGGCGGTCCTGCCGATTATCTTGTCGAGCCGTGCAGCGCTGATGAAATTGCCATGGCGCGTGCTATTGCCAGAGAGACTGGCTTGCCCAGCCTCGTTATAGGGCATGGCTCGAACATGCTTTTTGACGATCAGGGATATCGGGGCATGATCATCAAGATCGGCAGCCGCTTCAGCGCCGCGCGTTTTGACGGCGAAAACGTGTATGCCGAAGCAGGACTGTGGACGCCGTCGCTGGCCCGTGCCTGCGCCGCCCGCGGCCTTACCGGCCTGGAACACGCCGTCGGCATCCCTGGGAACTTTGGCGGTCTGCTGTTCATGAACGGCGGCAGCATGCGTCAGAACATCGGCGATACGGTGATGTTCGTGGATATCCTGGATGAGAACGGTCAGATGCGGCGCATGGCGGGCGACGAGTGCGATTTTTCGTACCGGCACTCGATTTTCCAGGGCAAAAACTGGATCGTCCTTGGCGCACAGCTGAAACTCGCTCAGGACGACCCGGAAAAGATTCGACGCGCCATGCTGAGCGTACTGGAGGAACGGCGCTCAAAATTCCCTCTCGAATACCCCAACTGCGGTTCGGTCTTCAGCAACGACGAGCAGCTCTACGCTCAGTACGGCCCTCCCGGCATGGTCATCGACAAGGCAGGACTGAAGGGCACGCGCGTCGGCGCAGCTGAAGTCAGCCGCCGTCATGCGAATTTCATCATCAACTGCGGCGGCGCCACTTCATCTGATGTCTTTGAACTGATCCGCATCGTTCGGAAAGAAATCCTTGAAAGGACGGGCTTTGTTCTCAAATGCGAAGTCCGCTACGCCTCGCCTGACGGCCGCTGCGACCGTCTTGATCTGTTTTTGTAAAAAACAAGGAAGCTCTCTGCAAAACTGGCAGAAAGAGCTTCCTTACTTTTATGCGAGGTTGTGTTATGATATACGAAGTTAAATTCATGCGTGATTCTCAGCGAATTAGATGCGCCTGCTTATGGCGCGGCCTCGCGATTAGCTTATTTTATCGCGAAAGAGCATCAAAAACGAATGCGGCCTTTCCGCCGCTCTGGAGTGTGCTGATCATGGACAGAAAAGAAAACAGTGAAAAAACAGTTCAGGCATTGATGCGCTTGCTTCCTTCCATGGATAAAATCCTTTCCGACCGGCGGCTTGCCGAGTTTGAAGAGCATATCGGCCGAAGCGCCGTCAAGGATGTTTGCGTCCAGACTTTGTCTCAATGGAGGACGAAAATCCTTAATGGCGAGAACGCTGTTTATGACGAAACGCGTTTTTTTGCTGAGCTGCTGCTAAAACTGAACAAGATGGCATCTCCCAGCCTGCGTCCTGTGCTCAACTGCACGGGCGTCGTCGTTCATACCAATCTGGGGCGATCGTGCCTTGCGGAAGAGGCGATCGACGCGGCCGCGGCTGCAGGGCTTGGCTACAGTACCCTCGAGTACGACCTCGACAGCGGCAGCCGCGGGCACCGGAACGCCCATGTCGAGTGGCTGCTCTGCCGTCTGACGGGAGCGGAGGCTGCTGTCGTCGTCAATAACAACGCTGCGGCTGTCCTGCTCGTGCTTGCTGCGCTGGCTGCGAAGAAAGACGCTGTCGTTTCCCGCGGAGAGCTTGTCGAGATCGGCGGTTCTTTCCGCATTCCTGACATTATGAGCTTTGCCGGGACGCGGCTGGTTGAAACAGGATGCACGAACCGCACGCATCTGCGTGACTACGAGAACGCAATCACGGATGACACAGTCATGCTGCTTAAAGTACATCCTTCGAATTTCCGCATCTCCGGCTTCGTGACTTCACCCGAGCGGGAGGAGCTTGCCCGCCTGGCCCACAGCAAGGGGCTGCTGATGGTGGAGGATCTTGGCAGCGGTATCCTTGTGGGGAATGAAACACTGGGACTTGAAGGCGAATCGACCGTTCACGACTGTCTGAGCGCTGGCGTCGATCTGGTGACTTTTTCGGGCGACAAGATCCTTGGAGGACCTCAGATGGGTGCTGTTGTCGGCAAAAAGGAGCTGATCGACAAACTTCGCCGTTATCCTTTGCTGCGTGCTCTCAGGTGCGACAAGATGACTCTGGCTGCACTGGAAGCGACGCTGCGTATCTACCTTCGCGGCGACTGGAAAAAGATTCCCACGCTGGAGATGATCACAGCCACTGAAAAAGAGCTGAAAACGCGGGCCGAAAAGCTGCGTCAGAAAATCGATGAGTTGGGGCTGAACGTTGCGTCCGATGTCGTGCCGTCAGAAGATGCTGTCGGCGGCGGCGCTTATCCGGAACGCCCCCTTCCCGGCTGGGCTGTAGCGATCAGGCCAGCCGCGCCTCTGAATACGGCAGTCTTGCAGCAGCGCCTGCGCCAGTGCTCGGTGCCCGTGGTTGCCGTGGCGCATGAAGACGAGCTGCTGATCCATCTTCGCACGCTTCGTCCTTTTGAAGAGGATTCATTGCTCGCGTCGCTGCGCGAAGCGCTGGAGGAGGCGCGATGAGCCGTCAGGAGATCTCCCTCGTTGTCGGCACGGCAGGACATATCGATCATGGCAAGACGCAGCTTGTCAAAGCGATGACCGGTGTGGACTGCGACCGTCTCAACGAGGAGAAAAAGCGCGGCATCACGATCGAGCTTGGCTTTGCTCCGCTTGTCTTGCCGAGCGAACGCGTCATCAGTCTTATCGACGTGCCTGGTCATGACCGTTTCATTCGCCAGATGGTTTCCGGCGCTTCAGGCGTCGATGCGGTGCTCCTTGTCGTGGCAGCCGATGAAGGCGTGATGCCGCAGACTCGCGAACATCTTGACATCCTCTCGCTTTTGGGCGTGCAGCACGGCATTGTTGCGATCACGAAAAAAGACCTGGTCGATGAAGCGATGCTTGATCTTGTC
>JAGAYQ010000123.1 GCA_017940445.1 Pyramidobacter sp.
ATAAATTTTCAAAAACAGGCATTCTTCTTTCGTCGAAACGGCGCATCATCATGCACATGATTTTTCAATTTCAACAGCTGAAATTAGATATTCATCTGCAATATTTTATTCATCTAAAAAAATCGCGCGTATTTTTAGACTTTTAGCAGGAGATTCTTTAAAATGATCTGCATATATCGAACCATTGGCAAAACGATCTTGACCAAAGATCATTCATTCCCGCTCCGCCGCGCATAAAAAAAGCAGCGCATTCCGCCCCAACACAGAACGCGCTGCTTCATTACTAATTACTAATTATTCATTATTCAGGCAGCCCCATCTCAGCCCAGGTCATGACGATGTTCTCTGCCAGCTCGCCGGCTTTGAGCAGGTCGTCGAGATAGATCTGCTCGCTCACGCCGTGATTGCCGCTGTAGCCGGTCGCAACGCCGACCGTGGCAATGCCGGCGGCGTTCCAGTTGTTGGCATCCATTCCACCGCCGCCGCCGTTGACCTGCGTCTCGATCCCCATGCCGCGCAGGGCCTTCACGGCCGCCTGCACCACGGGAGCGCTCTCTTCAAAGGCAAACGTCTGATACATCGGCTCGACCGTCGTCGTCACCTTTGCGCCCGTGCCGGCCGCTGCTTCCTGACAGTACTTTTCAAAGTACGCGGCATATTCGTCGATCTTTTTCGCGTCGCGGCTGCGCATCTCACCTTTGCAGCAGGCATAGGGCTGAACGATGTTCGTCACCTTGTTGCGCGTCTCGACGACGGCAAAGTTGGACGTGCTGATGGGGTCGAGGCGTCCGTCGCGGATGTTCGCGAGGATCTTGGCCAGCACGACCGTGGCATTGATCCCGTCTTCAGGGCAGTTTCCGGCGTGGGCGGCGCGCCCTTCGACTTCGATGAGCAGCTTGATCTGCCCCGGCGCAGCGCAGACGACGCGGCCCATGCGGCCGGGCGAGTCGAACGCGTAGCCGACTTTCGACCTGAGCTTGCTCACGTCAAAGTACTTGCTGCCGAACAAACCGGTTTCTTCGCCGATGGTGAACAGGAACTCGACGCGCGGGAACTTCTTGCCGCCGGCCTTGAGCCGCCTGGCGCAGTCGATCAGCGCCACGACGCCGGAAAGGTCGTCGGCCGCGAGGATGGTCGTGCCGTCAGAGCGGATGATGCGGTCATCGCCGATCACGGGCTTGATGCCGAAGCCGTTGGCGACGCGGTCCATGTGCGCATTGAGGAGCACGGAGCCGGGCAGGCCGCCGTCGAGCACGCCAAAGAGGTTGCCGGTGTTGCCGTCGATCTTCTCGCCGGAATGATCCTCTTCAAGCGAGACGCCGATCTCGGCCATCTTCGCCTTCACAGCGTCAGCCACGCCGCGCTCGTTGCCGGACGCGGCGTCGATCTTCACGAGGTCGAGAAAGTCCTGAAGGATGCGCTGATTGTCCATAAATAATTTTCCCCTTTCAGTTTTGGGTGCAAATCTGATTTTATTATAAAGGACAAACCCGTTCTGCTCAACTTTTTTATGAAAACACCTCTCCGCGCCAGCCCAGTGCCGCAGAAACGCCGTTCGCCGCGGCAATCAGACGCGGAAGGATGCTCTCGCGCTTGCGCCGAAACTGCGTGCCCCGGCCCAGCAGGGGCACGGCAACGCTCATCGCCGCGACGATCTGCCCCGAAGAACTGCGAACGGGCGCGGCCATGCAGTACAGCCCTTCGACGTACTCTTCATCGTCGACGCTGTAGCCCTGCTCGCGGATTTTCTCCAGCTCGGCGCACAGGGCCTCGACGCCGGCAAGCGTGCGGGCCGTATAGCGGCGGATCTTCAGATGGTCGCTCGTGCGGCCGCGCACAGCGCGCTCATCGCTGTCGGAGAACACGGCGCGTATTTCCTCGTCAGGCAGCCCCGACAGCAGCATTTTGCCAAGCCCGGTGCAGTAGGCGGGGATGTAGGCGCCCAGAGGCACGTTAACGCTGATCGTGGCGCTGCTCTCGATCTTTTCGAGATAGACCATGCAGTACGACTGAAGCACGGCGAGATTGACGCCCTCTCCTGTTTCGTCAGCCAGCGCCTTCATGAACGGGCGGGCGGTGACCGCCAGGCCGAACGAACGCTGGACGCTGTTGCCGATATCAAAAAACTTGAGGCTGTTGGAATACTTGAGCGTTTCAGGATCCTGATTGACATAGCCAAGGTGCCGCAGCGTTGAAAGCAGCCGATGCACCGTGCTGCGGTCAAGCGAAAGCTGAGCGGCCAGTTCGGCGATGCCGAGAGCGCCGCGCTCCTTGAGCGCCTCGATGATGGCGAACGTCCGTTCGACGGACTGAACGTGTTCGAGTCGGGGCATATGATTCTCCTCCTGTTATACTATTTCGCGATTAAAAATCTGATCGCGTGGCCGCGCCCAAGTCTGGCACGGCAGCTGGCGCCTTACGGGCGCCACGCCGTCTCATGCAGTTTTCGACGCGCCTGACGGCGCTGTAAAACGGCTAGAAGGACGTCAGCCTTTTTAACGAAAACTATGTATCAGGCGCGCGGGAAAATTTTCAGTAAAATGGCTAAACTAAACGTTTGCCGTTCCCTTGACATTCCGTTTCGCGCCGCTATAATAGTCCGTATTATAACACATGATTTCGCATTG
>JAGAYQ010000124.1 GCA_017940445.1 Pyramidobacter sp.
GTTGATCGTGCCGCAGCCGGGGCACTTCCAGCCCTCGCTCTCGACCGGGCGAGGCGCGCCGCACTCGGAGCAGAACTTGCCCGTGTTGCCCTCGTGTCCGCAGGCGCACTTCCAGCCTGTGGCGTGCTCGTGAGCGGCCGGGGCCGGAGCGGCAGCAGATGCGGCTTTCGCGGCTTCGGCAGCGCGCCTCTGCGCTCCCTGATTGATCAGGTCGGCAGCGCTCATGCCTCCCGCCTGAGCGGCCATGTTCAGGCCCGCGAAGGCGAACATCGGCCCCGTGGCCGTGTTCTTGGCGGCGTCGCGCATCGCGTCGGCCTGAGCCATGCCGATCTGAGCGCCGAGCATCTCGGGATTGCGTCCCATCGCCGCGCTCATCTGCATCTCCTTGATGCGCTTCTCGTCCTCTTCCGAAGCCTTGAGCGTGTTGATGGCGAAGCTCACCACCTCGATGCCGCGCAGGTGGCCCCACTGGTCGGAGAGCACGTCATTCAGCGCCTTGGCGATCTCCATCGTGTGCGCCGGCAGCGCGCTGTAGCGCACGCCCTGTTCCGACACGCGGGCAAACGCCGGCTGGAGCGCCGTCATCAGCTCGGCCTTGAGCTGGCTGTCGAGCTTATCGCGAGTGTACACATCCTGGATGTTGCCGCAGACGTTGGTGAAGAACAGCATCGGGTTGGTGATGCGGTAGGAGTATTCGCCGTTGCAGCGGATGGCGATGTCGACGTCGAGACCGATGTTCTTGTCCACCACGCGGAAAGGCACCGGATTGGCCGTGCCGTAACGGTTGCCCGTGATCTCCTTGGTGTTGAAGAAGTACACGCGCTGATCCTTGGGCGCGTCGCCGCCGAAAGATATGCGCTTGCCGATCGTCTTGAAGCTCTCCCAGATGCCGTGGCCAAGGCCGCCGTAGAAGATGCTCGGCTCGCTCGATGTGTCGTAGACGAATTCGCCCGGCTCGGCGCACAGCTCGACCACCTTGCCCTGATCGACGATGATCATGCACTGGCCGTTGGCCACCGCGACGATCGAACCGTTGCTGATGATGTTGTCGCCGCCCTTGTTGTTGCCGCGCTTGCCTTTGCGCTTGTAGGCGCGCTCGACGAGCACGTTCGGCTCCATCGCGTCGCAGTAGAAGTATTCGCGCCACTGATCGGAGAGAACGTCGCCCATCGCGCCGCCCACAGCCTTAAAAAGTCCCATTGTGCAGCACTCCTCTCGTTTTTTTCGAGCGTCCTGCTCAAAAAGTGATTTTACAATAACACATCATAATATTAACATAAAAAGCCATTTCGTACACGGGGTTTTGCGTGAAAAGACGCTCTTTTACAACCAAAATTTTAGAGAAATCATTTCGCCTTTGCATCACCCGCAGGGGTGAAAAATGTCGGGGGCTTCCGACGGGCTTTTAATTCAAAGCCAACACAAAGACACGAAGACACAAAGGCCCTAAGAAAAAGCATAAGGATTCTTAAGGAAAAGAATCACGTACAGCAAAAAATCTCCCGCCTCCTGTTCGTTCGAATGCGGGAGATTTTCTTTTAGATTTTCATTTAGTTTTTCTTTGTGTCTTTGCGTCTTCGTGTCTTTGTGCTGCGGTTTGGAATTTGTCGGCTTGAGTTTTGCCTACTCGCCCCAGAACGTTTCGATCACGTCGTCGCCTGGACGCGGGGTGAGCAGGGAAACGGCGATGAAGACGAGCAGCCCGAGGACGAGGCTGGGGATGATCACGTTCATGCCGTAAAAGTTCTTGATCGTCATGCCCATGATGAAGTAGCAGGCCGTGCCGCAGACTGACGAGCACAGAGCCCCTGCCGCGTTGGCGCGCCTCCAGTACAGGCCGAGCACCAGCGGCCAGAGGAACGCGGCCTCCATGCCGCCGAAGGCGAAGATGTTCAGCCACACGATCAGGCTTGGCGGACGCACCGCGGCGAGGAAGACGATCGTGCCGAGGATGGCCGTGCTGCACAGGCTGAGCGTGCGGATGCGGCGCTCGTCGCGCGCGGCGCGGGGATTGACGTAGTTGATGTAAAGGTCCTTGACGATCGTCGAAGACATCTGGATGAGCTGCGAGTCGATCGTCGACATCACGCCTGCCAGCGGTCCGGCCAGGAACACGCCGGCGATGACGGGCGGCAGCACGGTGACGGCCATCTGCGGCATGATCGAGTCGGCCGTCTTCAGCTCCGGTAGCACAGCGCTGCCGAGCGCACCGCAGAAGTGCATCCCCAGCATGATGAAGCTGACGACGAACGTGCCGATGATGATGGCCGAGTGCATCGACTGTGAATCACGGTAGCCCATGCAGCGCACTGCCGTGTGCGGCAGGCCGACCGTGCCGAAGCAGACAAGCACCCAGAACGAGAGGATGAACGGCTTGGCGACGAAGTTATTGGGGCCGAACGGCGAGAGCAGCGCCGGATTGGCTGCGGCGATCTTGTCCATGACGGCTTTCATGCCGCCGCCGGCGTGCGCCACGCCCCAGATCATCGCCGCTGTGCCGAGCACCATGACGATGCCCTGCAGAGCGTCCGTCAGCGCCACGGCGCGGAAGCCTCCGACGGTGGTATAGAGCACGACGGTGCCGGCGAAGATCGCCAGTCCCCAGAAGTAGGGCAGGCCTGTGATCGTCTCGAACAGGCGCGCGCCGCCGATGAACTGCGCCGTCATCGCCGAGATGAAAAACAGCAGCAGCGATACGGAGGCGGCGATCACCACGAACTTGCTGCGGTAGCGCTCGCGCAGGAAATCGTTCACCGTGATCGCGTTGATGCGGCGTGCAACGATAGCGAACTTCTTGCCCAGCACGCCCAGCGTCAGCCACGCCGTGGGCACCTGAATGACGGCCAGCAGCACCCAGCCCAGGCCCGTTTTGTAGGCCACGCCGGGACCGCCGATAAAGCTCGACGCCGACGTGTAGGTCGCCACGAGCGTCATCGCCAGGACGAAGCCGCCCATGCCGCGGCTGCCGATAAAGTATTCGCTGAGGAAATCGCCGCTTCTCTGCGCGGCTCGTCCGCAGTAGAGCGCCAGCAGATAAACGCCTGCCAGATAGAGCAGCACGGGGATGAGCAGAGGCCAGTTAAGCGTCATGGTTCGCGGCCTCCTTCTCGTGCGGATCGAGCGGCATGTTTTTGAACAGGAACTTCACCATCAGCAGCGCGAGCACGCAGAACAGTGCCGGGCCGGCCACGGAGCTGTAAAAGAACCACTCCGGCAGGCCGCAGACGTAGCGGTACTGAGCCGGATCGCCCGAGCCCAGGCCGTAGGCGAAGCCGTACCACCAGACGAAAAACAAAACGGCCAACGCAACGGAGCAGAACGCTTCGAAGTTGGCCTGACGGAAACGACGATCAGTTTTCATGCGCGAGACCTCCTGAAAATTCGCCCTGAGAGCGGCAGTGCGCAAAAGGCAGCATACGCCCCGGACGGATGCTGTCGCAAAGTCAGCGCATATCTCCCGCTGGTCCCGCGCCGGCGGTGGGAGTATCCTCTCAAGACAAAGCGCTCTTGCCGCTTTCGGCGCGACAAACAGTTCCGAAAGACGGACTTCCCCGCCGCGGCCCCATTGCCGCGGCGCATGTGATTGTGGGCGTATGGTCATCCATGCGCGGAGGCTATTATACAGGATTATCTGACAAAACTCAACGATATGACGCAAAGAATTTTTTGCCGCCAAAAAACGGCCCCGCGCGGGATCGAAGTCCGCACGCGGGGCCGTTTTTGCATTTTATGCTGCTACTTGATGTTCTTGTACTTCTCGGGGATGGGCAGCTCGGTGTTGCCGAGGAAGCCCTGACCGAAGACGTAGGTGTCCTGATAGACCATCAGGTGGTTCTTCTTCTCGAGGCCCGTGGCCACGTCGACATAGTAGCCGCCGTTCCACTTGGCGCCGGGGGTGTTGGCCGTGTAGATCGCGAACAGATCTTCGGGCTTCATGCGGCGGCGGAAGTTCTTGGCGGTGATGCCCTCTTCGACGCACTTTTTGCCGTACTCAGCCATGCCGACCACAGCGGTGAAGCCGGACGAGAACGCCCAGGTGCCCATGCGGCCTGCGCCGCCGCGCTTGATCACTTCGGTCTCGATGGCCTTGAGGATGGCGGGGAAGTTGCCGGCCACGCCGGAAAGGTCAAGACCAAGAGCGCCGGGATAGCCCATCAGCGGCGAGGGCACGTCGGCCTCGACGAACAGACCGCCGAGCGCCGCTATCTGCTTGATGAGCGGCTCGGTATGAGCGTCGTTGGTGCAGAAGAACGCCGTCTTCTTGCCGAAACGGTCGAGCCACTGCGGCACATGCTCAAGGA
>JAGAYQ010000125.1 GCA_017940445.1 Pyramidobacter sp.
CGACGCCTGCATAGTGTATAATAATACAATTCTGAGGCGGAAATTAATTATCCGCGCGAAAAAGGGAGGGTCATTCCATGCTGCGGATTCAAACGGTCGAACTGGACTGGAACGCGTTTAGCGAGCGCTTCGCGTCCCTGATGGACGAGCTGCTCCCCGTCCTGCGGACTTTTGACGAGGACACTGTTGCGCACCGCACCGAAAACTGGTCGCTGCTGCCCCGCTGGGATGAAAACGAACTTGTCTTTGAGCTGTACAGCGACGACGGCCAGAACGAGACGCAGTACGTCGTGAGCGGCGTCCCGTGGGGAACGCTGGCCTGAGGGCGAAAAAGATGATGCGGTTTGAGCCGAACGGTTGTAAAATAGAAAAATCGACGGTATATAAAGAACGTTTCGTCATGTAAATGACGGAACGGCGTGACAAAATCACAGGCGGTCTGCGGGCCGCCTGATCGAAAGAGGAACGGCATGATGAAAAAATCGACCCGACTGACGCTTTTGAGTCTGCTTGCCCTGCTGGCGTGCGCCGCCTCCAGCCTGGCCGCGCCTGAAACGCCTGCCAGCGGCGACGTGCAGCACGACGGCGCCCCGACTCCGTTTACCGAGGGCATCCAGGCCTGGAGCGCCAAGGATTACGATCTGGCGCGCAGCATCTTTACCGAAAACGCCGAGAAGGGATCGCCGCAGGCGATGACCGCGCTCGGCTACATGTATGCGGGCGGGACCGGCGTGCGCAAGGATCTGAAGCTGGCTGTGCACTGGTACCGCATGGCGATCGCTGCCGGCGAGCCGTACGCGATGTACGCGCTCTACGAGCTGATGAAGGCGGATTCCTCGCTCGAGGACAAGCCCGGCGAAGCACTTGAACTGCTGAAGATGGCTGTGGCGAAGGATCTTTCCGCTGCGGCGCACGAATATTACCACGTCCTCAACAACGAACAAAAGACCGCTGAGGCGGAAGCGTTCCTGAAAAAGAGCGCCGAAGAAGAGCAGATCTGGGCGATGACCGCCCTCGGCGCGAAAATGTGCGACGAAAACGCCTCGCCTCAGGACGTGAGCGCCGGCCTTGAACTGCTGAAAAAATCCGCCGCCAAGGGTGACGTGACGGCCTATTTCATCGCCGGACGCGTCGAGAAGCGCCGGGGCAACCTTGACGAAGCGCGAAAGCTCTATGCCGAGGCGGAAAAGCAGGATTACGCTCCCGCTCTCTACGAACAGGGCCGCCTCCTCCTTGACGAGAACAAAGGTCCGGAAGCCGCCGAGCAGCTTGTCAAGGCTGCCGAGCACGGCTACACCGGCGCCTACATCCTGCTGGGCCGTATGTACGAAAACGGCCGCGCTGTGAAGAAAGACCTGGCCGCCGCCGCCCGCTACTACAAACAGGCCGCCGACGCCGGCGACGCCGCCGGATGCAACGAACTGGGCCGCCTGGCCGAGCTCGGCCTGGGCGTGGCTGCCGCGCCGAAAAACGCCTATGCCCTCTATGCTGCCGGAGCCGCCGCGGGCAGTGCCGAAGCCCTCTACAATCAGGGCCGCATGGAGCTGAACGGCATCGGCACGGCTAAAAACATCGAGACCGGCCTCGAAAAGCTGCGCGCCGCAGCCGAGCAGGGCGAGTCGGAAGCGAAGACCGCACTGGCGGCGATGTATCAGCGCGGCGAGAACGTCGACAAAAATCCCGTCGAAGCGGAACGGCTCTACCGGGAAGCAGCCGCGGAAGGAAATCCCCGCGCTCAGTTCGCCCTCGGCGAGATGCTGAAATCCACGACCGACAAGGAGCGCAACGACGAAGCGCTGAAGTACTACGAGCAGGCCGCGCGGGCCGGCTACGCCCCCGCGCAGTTCGCCATGGCCCAGAGCCACGCCGACGATCACTGGCACACGCCCGACCTCGTCCGCGCCCTCAAGTGGTACAGTGCCGCTGCAGATCAGGGGCACCCTGCCGCGATGTGCGCGATGGGCCTGCTGCGCCTGGACGCTGCCGAGAAGGACGAGGACGTCCGCGCCGCTGCCGCTCAGATCGCCCGCGCTGCCGAGGCCGGCTACATGCCCG
>JAGAYQ010000126.1 GCA_017940445.1 Pyramidobacter sp.
TCACAGTTATCCACCGATTTTTGTGCACAACTTGACTTTTTTTAATGTTTGAGGGTCGAAACAGCCCCCTTGAAAGGGAAAAATCTCGAAAATTGTGGATAACATTGTGGAACTGTGAAAAGTTTTTGACGCGCAGCGGGCAGAATCGAATGAACACGCGTCTCCTGGCCTTTGTGATTTGCCGAACGCGTCTGTGATTTTTATTGACAGTCTGCACCGAGGTTGTTAGAATTGTATCTAAAATTATTACGTATGAAAAATAATAGACAAAATAGGCTTTATGAGTGCGAAGAGATGGAATCGAAAGGAGTCTGGCATGAAAAAACCTGTTATTCTGATCCCCATGGGGGATCCGGCCGGCGTCGGCCCGGAGATCATCATCAAAGCTTTGGCTGATCCGGGGACGGCGAACAGCGCCGTCTGCGTCGTGATCGGCGATAAAGGCGTTCTTGAAGGCGCCATGCAGTACCCGAACATGCCGAAAGTTCCTCTGAACCTGATCCAGGATCCCAATGACGCTTCTCCGGAGCCCGGTGTGCTGAACCTGATCGACCTGCACAACATTGACCCGGCGTGGTTCCGCGTCGGACAGGTCGACGGACGGTGCGGAAAGGCCGCTTATGCGTATATCGAGACGGCGATCCGTTTTGCAAACGAGCGCCACGGCGATGCTGTGGCCACGCCGCCGATCAACAAGGTGGCGCTGAGCCAGGGCGGCGTGCCGTTCATCGGTCATACGGAGATCTTCGGCAAGCTGACGGGTACGCCCGATCCGCTGACGATGTTCGAAGTGAAGGGACTGCGCGTTTTCTTCCTCACCCGGCATGTGGCGCTGCGTACGGCCTGCGATCAGGTGACGACTGACAGGATCATCGATTACGGCCGCCGCTGCTCTGCGGCGCTTGCTCAGATCGGCGTCACCGAAGGCACCATGGCTGTGGCCGGGCTCAACCCGCACAGCGGCGAGCACGGGCTTTTCGGCAACGAGGAGGATACGCAGATCGTTCCCGCCGTTGAAGCGCTTAAAAAGGAAGGCTATCAGATCGAAGGCCCGATCAGCGCGGACTCGGTGTTCCATCTGGCGCTGGTCGGACGCTACAACAGCGTGCTGAGCCTGTACCACGATCAGGGGCACATCGCCACCAAGACCTACGACTTTGAGCGCACGATCTCGCTCACGCTCGGCATGCCGATCCTGCGCACCTCGGTGGATCACGGCACGGCGATGGACATTGCCGGCACGGGCACTGTCAGCGCGATCAGCATGATCGAAGCCGTCCGTCTTGCGGTGAAGTACGCGCCGTACTTCACGCAGAGCCGATAAAGGAAGCTGTCGGGAATGAAGAGATACCGTTTTTCCTGGAACAGGCCGTTCATCACGGGGCTGCTGTTCGGCGCGCTGTCGCTGTTTTACTTCTCCGGCTCGTTCGGGCTGCGGCAGGTGAAGCGCTATCAGGGCATCGGCGCCGAGTTCATGCCGCGCATCTACGCCGCGGTGCTGTTCATCTGCGCGGCCATCCAGCTTGTCGAAGGCATCAGGCGCCAGTTCGTCGAGACTGAGCCGAGTGCTGTGCAGGAGCCGAGCAAAGCTGTCGACAAACAGGGACGCCGCAATGTCGCGTTTGCGTTTTTGTTGATCTTCGTCTACATTGCCGCGCTGAAGCCGGTGGGATTCATGCTGGCGTCGGCCGTGTTCATTTTCGCGCTGTGCGTGCTGCTCACGCCGGATTACGCGAAGAGGAACTATCTCGGCTATGCCGTTTTTTCTGTTCTTCTTGCTACGGGCACGTACTTTCTGTTCAAGAACGTGCTGTACATCGCGCTGACTGCCGGCACCGTGTTCGGCGGCTAGAGAGGGGGAGGCATCTGAATGCTTCAGTCATTTGTAGTGGGCGCGGGAGCTCTCTTCTCTGTCGTCAACATCATCACGATGGTCATCGGCATCATCATCGGCATCATCTTCGGCGCGATCCCCGGCCTTTCGGCGACGACGGCGATCGTCCTCTGCCTGCCCATGACGTATACGATGACGCCTGTCCAGGGCATGGCGCTGCTGATCGCGCTGTTCGTGGGCGGCATCTCCGGCGGTCTGATCTCGGCCATCATGCTGCGGATCCCGGGAACGGCGTCGTCGGTGGCCACATGCTGGGACGGCTATCCGATGACCGCCAAGGGCGAGGGCCTGAAGGCGCTCGGCGTGGGCATCGTGTTCTCGTTCCTGGGCACGATCTTCTCGACGATCATCCTCACGTTCCTTTCGCCGTCGCTGGCGCGTCTTGCGGTGCAGTTCGGCGCCTATGAATATTTTGCGGTCGCTCTGTTCTCGCTGACGATGATCGCCGGCCTGGCGGGAAAATCGCTGTCTAAAGGCCTGATCTCGGCGGTCATGGGCTGCATTTTTACGACGGTCGGGCTTGATCCGGTGAGCAACATCCGCCGCTACACGTTCGGCTTCCGTGAGCTGAACGTGGGCTTCAACATCCTGCCCGTGCTGATCGGCCTCTTCGCCGTGGCGGAGATCGTCGCGAAGATCGAAAACGCGAAAACTTCGCAGAAGGCCGAACGGGTCGAAGTGAAATTCGTCAGGGTCAAAGGCTTCGGCTTCTCTCTGGAAGAGTTCTGGAGCCAGAAATGGAACGCGCTGCGCAGCGCCGTCATCGGCACGATCATCGGCATCCTGCCCGGCATTGGCGCGAGCACGTCGAACGTGCTTTCCTATTCGGTGGCCAAGAAGCAGTCGAAGCATCCGGAGCTGTTCGGCACGGGGATCATCGACGGCCTTGTGGCCAGCGAGACGGCGAACAACGCTTCCATCGGCGGCGCCATGATCCCCCTCCTCGCGCTGGGCATCCCCGGCGACACGGTGACGGCGCTGCTGCTCGGCGGCCTGACGCTGCACGGCATTTCTGCCGGACCGCTGCTGTTTGTCGAGCACGTCGACCTCGTCTACTCCGTGTTCTTCGCCATGGCGCTCTGCGCTGTGCTGATGCTGGTCATCGAGTTCTACGGCCTCCGCGGCTTTGTGAAGCTTCTGGGGATCCCCAACTGGTACATGCTTCCCGCGATCTTCCTATTCTGCATCATCGGGGCATACGGACTTCACAACAACGTTTTCGACGTCTGGACCGTGCTCCTTTTCGGGGCGATGGGCTATGTCTTCACGCTTCTGGACATCCCGCCGTCGCCGTTCATCCTCGGCTTCATCCTCGGACCGCTGGCAGAGATCAATCTGCGCCGCGGGCTGATGCTTTCCAAAGGCAGCCTCCTGCCGTTCTTCCAGTCGCCGATCGCTGATGTGTTCTTTGCGCTGACGGCTGTTTCGCTGTTTTTCACGTTCCGTTCGCAGCGCCGCAGGATGCGCTCCGGGCGCTCGTAATCACTTTTTCAAGGGTTTTCCGCGTTTTGCCGCGTATCTAACTTTATCTTTTCCGAAGGAGACGACTTGAAATGAACAAAAGCTTTAAGATTCTCTCTGCAGCTCTTCTGGCTTCCGTTGCTTTCGCCGGTGCGGCCTTCGCCGCGTGGCCGGAGAAGACGATCGAGTTCGTCGTGCCCTACAAGGCGGGCGGCGACACGGATTTCCACACGCGCACGCTGGCCAAGTACCTTGAACCGATCCTTGGGCAGAAGATCATCGTCACGAACATGGAAGGCGCTTCCGGCAGCGCCGGCATGATCAGCGTCATGGAGTCCAAGCCGGACGGATACCGGGCGCTGTTCTTCCACGAGTCGATGCTGACGAACAAGGTCGCCGGCCTCACCGACTTCGCCCACGAGGCGCTCGATCTCTGCGCCGCCTCGATCGTTGACGATTCGTATGTGCTTGCCGTTGACGCCGCCACGCCGTACAAGACGCTGGCCGAGTTCGTCGCGGCCGCGAAGGAAAAGCCCGGCGAGATCAACTGGGCCGCGTCGGTCAGCGGGTATTCCTACTATCTGGGCCGCAAGTTCGAGAAGGTCACCGGCACCAAGCTGAACGTCTGCGACGCCGGCGGCACCGGCGCGCGCAATGCCGCTCTTCTTTCGCACAAGATGCAGGCGACGAGCCATGTGTACGGCGGCCTGAAATCCTACATCGAAGCCGGCAATTTCCGTGTCCTTGCCGCGCTGGGCGAGAAGCGCAATCATCTGTTCCCCGATGTGCCGACGGCCAAGGAGCAGGGCGTTGAGCTGACCGGCGGCCGTGCGTACTTCCTGAGCTTCCCCAAGGGCACCGATCCTGAGATCATCGCCAAGATGTCGGCTGCCATGAAGCAGGTCTGCGAGAACAAGGACTTCGTCGCCGAGACCGAAAAGGGCTACATGGTCACGCCGCACTATCTCGACACGAAGGAGCTGAAAGCCCGCCTCGACGCCAACCTGGCCGAGCTTGAGGCCGATCCTTCGCTGCTTCAGTAATTTACGGCTGTTCCATATCGCATAACAAGGCAGAACGCGTCTTCCGCCGCACTCAGCATCGGTGCGGCGGAAGTTTTTTTTAGGAAACGCTGAGAAAATACGTCATCTCCTGCGAAACGCTGCCCGAGGGGCTTCTCCGACGTACAGAAGTACGCCTCCGAATCCCCTTCCGGGCAGGTTTCTTCGGATCTGACGCATTTTCTCAGGTTTCCTGTGCGCTGGTTAAAATACCGCATCATGGGATTTATACTGTTCTTGAATGGAAATGCAAATACATGGCAGGGGCGGGCCCATGTGCCCGCCCGTCTTTCCCGTCTGTTCGCAGCGCAAAGCCGGGCGGCCGCGCGGGGCCCTAAAGGACTAGCTACGCGTCGCCGCCCCTGCAAAAGCATAATGAGCCGTTTCATCAGTGATTAGTATAAGTCCCTCGTAATGCCGGCGGAGATTCGCGGCAGCCCTCCGCAAACTGCTGATGCCGGAGGACTTGTGAAAAAATCGTGACGAGAACACTTAAAAAATTTATTTTTTACTTGACAATGTGGCCGTCTCACGATAGTGTATTACTATCAGAAACTATCTTACAGGAGGCGATCTATCGTGAGGAACATGAAAAAGGCACTGAGTGCGCTGCTTCTGGTGGCCGCGCTGGCTTCGACCGCTCTGGCGGCGCCGAAGACGGTCAGACTGGTGCTGCTTCGTCACGGCGAGAGCGTTTGGAACCTTGAAAAGCGCTTCACCGGCTGGTCCGACATCAAGCTGACGCGCAAGGGCGTCAAGCAGGCGTTCGATGCCGGCAAGGCGATGAAGGAAGCCGGCCTGTCGTTCGATGTCGTCCACTCGTCGGTGCTCGACCGCGCTATCGCCACGGCCTGGCTGGCGGTGAGCGCCATGGATGAGCGCTGGCTGCCGCTCGAAAAGTACTGGAGACTGAACGAGCGCTGCTACGGCGACCTTGAGGGCAAGACCCGCAAGGAAGTCGAGGACGCTGTCGGCAAGGATCAGGTAAAGATCTGGCGCCGCAGCTTTGCTACGCCGCCTCCTGCTCTTTCGTACGAAGATCCCCGCTCGCCGATCAACGATCCCAAGTATTTCGCTCTTGACGCGCGCATGATCCCCCAGGCCGAGAGCCTGAAAGACGTCATCATCCGCATCGGACCGTACTGGAGCGACGTGCTCCGTCCCGCGCTCTACAAGGGCGAGAACGTGCTCGTCGTCGGTCACAGCACCGGCCTTCGCGCTCTGTCCAGCTGGATCGAGCCCGAGCTGACCGAGGAACAGCTGATGGCGCTGGAGATCCCCAACGCGACGCCGGTCGTCTACGTGCTTGAATTCGACGGCCCCAACCGCAAGGTCATTTCTCGCGAAGTGATGAAGGTGAAGGATTATCCTCTGCCTCCGCCTCCTCCCGATGCGAAAAAGCCTGAGGCCAAGCCTGCCGACAAGCCCGCGGAGAAGGCCCCCGAAGCCCCCGCTCCCGCCGAAGCGAAAAAGTAATCACCTTTCACCAAGCAAACAAGCCGAGCCTATCGGGGCTCGGCTTGTTTTGTGCCAGGCGCAGAGCAGTCCCTGGTGAACCGCCAAACAAACAGCTCGGACAGGAGAAAATCTCCGGTCCGAGCTGTTTGCTCTTATTGCGGATAAATGCTATTTGGAGATGATCGCGCAGTTGTCGAGGATGAACGCGCCTTTGACGGTCTTGCCGGGGCGA
>JAGAYQ010000127.1 GCA_017940445.1 Pyramidobacter sp.
GACCTGCTGGAGGCCGTCAAGTCGATCAAGGACGTGCCCGTCATCAGCATGGACGAGCTGGCCGACAAGGCCGCTGCCATGGCCGGTCCGATGGAGCCTGTGGAGACCACCGACCGCATCATCGGCGTGGTCGAGTGGCGCGACGGCACCGTCATCGACGTGGTGCGCCAGCTGGTGAAGAAGTAGGCTTTTCATTCCAAGCCTTAACACAAAGACACAAAGAAAAGCGTAAGAAAACCCGCGGCGGAGGCATGGGAGAATCATTCCCAGCTTCCGCCGCGGGTTTATTCTTTGTTCATGTTATTTCACGCAATACGTCAGTTCTGCTCAGGCATCCATGATCTCGATCTTCAGCTCAAAGTCCGCGCCGGCGTCGTCGTTGTTTTCGGCCAGGGTGTAGCGCAGGTCGATTGTGATGCACTTTTCGTCAAAAAAAACGTCGTACTGCCGCGTGCGCACGGCAAACTGCGTGGCAAAGCCCGAGGTGCTGTAATCCGCTTTCGTGGTCGCGGCGGGGTCGAACAGCATCTTCATGACGACCGCGCCGTCGCGGTGCAGCAGCAGCTTTTCGCGGCCGATGTGCAGCCCGCTCCTGGTGACGCTGCCGTGTTCGTCGCGCTCGGTATAGGCGACGTAGTGCGCCTCGTCGTCGTGCGCGTACTCCCCCGCGCCTTCGGTGACGAATGTCTCGCCGTCCGTCGTCGTCGTGATGCGCACGTTCACGTCTTTTTCCTTTTTCAGCCGTTCCATTCTGCACGCCCTCCCGTGTTCGTTTTCGCGCCCATTGTAGCACATGCTATAATTGATCGCACGAAAATCATCCTTAGGGGGACAAAGGTATGCAGCACAAGTGCAAAGTGACCGTGATCGACAAAAAGCTGTTTCCAGATCTTCAAAAAAAGTATCTCGCCGATCCGCAGTCGGGCGTCTGTCCGTTTTTCGAGGTAGGCGACGAATTTGTCTTCGCCCGCTATGCGGACGAGGACACGTTCTGGACGATGACGAAAGGCAGGTTCTGCGCCGAAGCGTGGGACTGCGTGAGCCGCTACGTCTACACGGCGCTCCAGGGCGGCGCGATCATGCGCGGCTGGCCGAACGACGACCGGCTGATGATCGCCTGCTGCAACGACGGCACGCGCCCGGTCATCTTCAAGATCGAACGCATGGATTACAAAGTCGTCAAAATCAGCGGCATGAAGTGCGGCCGCTGTGCCTCCGCCGTGAAAAAGGCGCTTGAGGCCGTGCCCGGCATCGAACGCGTCGATGTGCGTCTGGAGAAAAACTGGGCGGAAGTCTTCGTCGGCCTCGAAAACATCCCCGCAGACGAAGCCCTGACAGCCGCCGTCGAGCCGTGCGGCTTCGCCGTCACGGGGATCGACTGAGCGTCAGGAGGGGACCATGATCATCAAGCCGCTTGATTACGAGCTTTCCGTGTGCAAAGTCGCCGACGTATCGCAGCTCGACTTGTCGCAAGGATTTTTCTTCATCGGCAGGACCGACGAAGAACTTTCGCTCGTCTGCGAAACGTCGCGCGTGCCGCCGTGCACGACCGCGTGCGATGACGGCTGGAAGGCGTTCCGCATCCAGGGCGTGCTCGACTTCTCACTGATCGGCATCCTCGCGAAGATCTCCGCGCTGCTGGCAGAAAACGGCGTGGGCATCTTCGCCGTGTCCACCTACAACACCGACTACATCCTCGTCAAGGAACCGCAGTTCGAGACGGCGCTGTCCGTCCTCGCCCGCTCCGGATACGAGAACGCGCGATAACGAAACCGCCCCGCGAAAGCCTCAGAATGGCCTCCGCGGGGCGGTTTTGCATGTGTGCAGCTTACTTTTTCGGCGCGCCGCTGGCATCCAGCGCGGCAGACAGATCGGCGATGAGGTCGGCGGGGTCTTCCAGGCCGATGCTGAAGCGGAAGAAGCCCTCGCGGTAGATCGGCGGATAGTGCGGGAGCTTGTCACTGTTTTTGTCATAATACACGATCAGGCTCTCGATATCGCCCAGCGACACGGCGTGCGTGATCAGCCTGAGGCTGTCGAGGAACTTCTGATGAACCTTCTCGTCACCGTTAATGTCGAACGCGATCATGCCGGAGAAGCCGCCGTGCATGTACTTCACAGCGCGGTCGAGCTGAGGGTGGCTTGCCTGGCCGGGATACCAGATGAAGCGCACGCGCGGATCGCCCTCCAGGAATTCGGCCACCGCCTGCGCGGCCTTGCAGTGCTGCGCCATGCGCAGAGGCACCGTGGTCAGGCCGCGGGCCACCAGCCAGGCGTTGAACGGGCTGAGGATGCCGCCGTAGTTGACCATCGCCTCCTCCTTGATCTTCGCCAGCAGCTCGGCGCGGCCCAGCACGCAGCCGCCGAGCGAATCGCCGTGGCCGTTGATGTATTTGGTCATGCTGTGGATCTCAAGATCGGCGCCCAGCTTGAGCGGGTACAGGCAGATCGGGCCCGCGAACGTGGCGTCGACCGACAGCAGCGCGCCCGCATCGTGAGCGATTTTCGCCAGCTCCGGCAGATCGGCGATGCCCGTCGTCGGATTGCCCGGCGTCTCGGCGTGGATCAGCCTGGTATTGGGACGGATCGCTCGGCGTACCGCCTCCGTGTCGGTGATGTCGACGAACGTCACCTCGATCTTGTATTTCTTCGGCAGATACTCGCGGAACTGCAGGTTCGTCGCGCTGTAGCACACCTCGCTGATGATCGCGTGATCGCCCGTGTTGAGGAACGTGGTGAACACGCTCATCAGCGCCGCCACGCCGCTGCCGAACACCGCCGCATCTTCCGCGCCGATGAGCGCGCACAGCTTGTCCTGCAGCACCATCTGGTTGGGGTTGCGGTTGCGCTGATAGATGTTGCTGTTCGTGCCGCTCCAGTCCACCGGCGTGCCGTCGGTGGGGATGCGGTAGTTGCTCGTCAGATAGATCGGCTCGTTGATGGCGCCAAAAACGTCGTCGCGCCGAGCGCCGCCGTGCACCGCGATCGTGTTGAGGCTGAGAGATTTGTTTTCCATAAGTTTTTCCGCCTTTCGCGAAATATATTTTGTACTGATGCACTAAGCATACCCGAACTCGTTCAATCTGTAAAACGCAAAATTTTTCTTGTATCCATCAAAAACAGTGATTGATTTATCAAACATTGCGCGCCATAATAGGGCCACCGCAAGGAGGTGCGTCACCCATGGAACTTCGGCTGCTGCAAACATTTCTTCAGGTCGCCGCCACACAGAACTTCACCCGTGCCGCGCGCGCCCTCGGCTACTCACAGTCCAACGTCAGCGCGCAAATAGCAGCACTAGAGCAGAAAGTCGGCGCCCCGCTTTTCGACCGCATCGGACGGCGCGTGTTCCTCACCAGCTACGGCGAGCGCCTGCTGCCCCACGCACAAGACGCCGTATCAGCCGCGCTGCGCGCCGAAAATCTGCTCAAGCCCGAAGGCGAATTATCGGGCACGCTGCGAGCCGGCATGGTCGACTCTCTATACGAGCTGATCTTTGAACAGGCCGTCACCGCCTTCCACCGCCGTTTTCCCCGTGTTCGCGTCGAGCTGACCGTCGACGGAAGCTCCGCGCTCAAAGAGCAGCTTGCGCAGGGACTGATCGACCTTGCCTGCCTTATCGACGATCCCCTGCCGACCGGCGCCTGGCGGCTGTGGCAGCGGCGCGAGACGAAGATCGCCGTCGCAGCCGCCCCGACGCACCCTCTCGTGCGGCGCGAACGCCTCGAACTGGCCGACCTCAAAGACGAAGAATTCATCCTCATGGAAGACACCGCGTCATACAGCGCCCATTTCCTCAGCGCCGCCTCGAGGACATTCGAGCCGCGAGCGTTTTTAAAACTCCAGAGCGCCGCCATGGCCCTGCGCCTGACGCAGAACGGCCGCTGCCTCACCGTGCTGCCGCGCTACGCCATCGCCGCAGGCATTCGTGCCGGCACCATAGCCGCGCTGAACGTGACCGACCTCGACATCACCCAGGAAGCGCAGCTGGTCCTCCACCCCGGCAAAGCCGTCACCCCGCAGATCGAAGGCTTTTTGACCGAGCTGGGAAAGGCGCTCGACGCCGTGCTGGAGGAAGGGTAAAACACGCCGGGCCGGAAGATTTTCGCTTCCGGCCCGGTGTTTTTGCACTAAGGTATTCGATTGCTGACTGTACACGTTACAGCTTGTTCAGAGCAGCTTGCAACTCTTTAATGCGTGCCTGTGTCGCGCGCACGTAGCATTCACGCTTAGGGAGACCAACACGGCCGGCTTTGTTGAAGATGCTGGTCGCCATACGGTCACGACGCTGGGCAAGCCACGCTTTTTGTCCTTTGAGCAGCTCGGCATAACGAGTTGATGAAGCTCGGTCCTTTATAGTTGCCCAAACAATGCTCATCGCGTCATCAGCTGCCGCAAAATCGACATGCTGCCTAAATTCATTGTATTCTTCGTCGCTCAGCTTATACCCCTCATTGGAAGGGAGCCCATCGATTTTGAAGTAGCGTCCCGACACCCAGCCTGTACTCCCTATACTCTCATCAACAATAATACAATACCATGGATAAGGGACTTCTTTCGACGTCCAAATCTCAGCCACTTGATACCGTCCGCCCGCCTCGACTGTGCCGATGTTTGGAGAAATCTTGGCGTGATCGGTGTGTATGTTCATCTTACCGGTTTTCAGTGTCACCAAACCGATACGCGCCCCATCATTGACAGTCACATACTTGCCATACACCCAGCCCCATTCGCTGAGGTCGTCGATCTTGTACCACGGGTATTCGCTGTCGTAATCGCGCCACTCATCCACGATCGACAGGCTCGCTCCCTGCTCCGCCTGCGCGATGATGCGCGACGTGTTGTCATGATCGGCGCGCACATTCAGCCCCAGCGCAGTGACATAGCCCTTGCGCGCGTCATTGCGTGTCAGCGGCCGGTCGCCCGTCAGTTTGGGGACGTCGGGCGCAGGCAGCTGGACAGGTGGATTAGAGACAGCCGGGGCAGGAGTTTCATCAGGAATGCTGCGCCCGGTGGGAAGGACCGTCATCCAGTCGGCTCGCGTCCAGGCAGTACGGGTGCTGCCATCATGATAGAACTGGATTTTATAATACCACGTGCCATTCGTATCTTTAGCCTTTGCGAGGATATTAACTCTTGCGTTCGGATTCAGGGAACGGCCAATATGATTTTTACCTGGCTCAGAGTACAGCTCATTCCCAGAACTTGTATAGTTGTATCCCTGCGCATAGGGAGAGCTCCGATCGATCGAGGGCGTTTGAGGGGCGCGCGGTACGGATGATGATGGCGGCGTCTGCCGACGCACAGCAGGAGTATTTTGATACTGCACACGGGGCGCAAACGGGCCTTTCTTGTTCTGCTGAGCCCAATACAGACAGGCAGCTCCAGCCAGCACGGCAACGACAAAGAACATCACTAGTCCGCTGTTGTCTTTCTTCTGCTGCAAAGGAACAGACTGCGCCTGTGCAGTCGGCGGCTGAGAAACGCCTTGCACTGTTTGCGTTTTCGCCCCCGGCTCGGATAAAAGTCTTTCGATCTCTTCAATAGCCGTATTCGCCAAAGGCACCGGAGCGTTTTTGGCCGCAAGATTACCTTTGACCTTATTTTGAATCTCCGTTTTCCATACGTTGAGCGTGTCGGCATCGGCCCCCGCAAGGACAAAGGAAAGTGTTTTCCGAACCTCTTCTTTTTTTTCGGCTGCAAATTTGCTTTGTGGACGTTCAAAAACCATTTTGTTCGCATATTCGTCAAAGATTAAAGCAAACACTTTACTTTGTTTCTGATTCTGACGAACGCGGTCAGCCTCTTCGCGAGTCGCGTACTCCACACCGTTAACGATGCGAGATTCTCGCTCCATTTTTTCTGCCCGAGCCTTTTCCGCCATTTCAAACGTAAGATAGAGATGACCGTCTACAGTACGCGCTTCTGTACTGTTACGAACGGCTTCAGCTTGATCGACCGTCGCATAAACCATACCGCCAACGGTTCGGGCCGCTCTGTCGGCCATGTCAGCACGCACGGCATCGGCCATCTCGCGCGTGGCATAGCGCACGCCGTCCACGGTGCAGGCTTCGACCTCAGCGCGTTCGGCACGGATGGCGTCGGCTTGTTCCTTCGTCGCATACAGCACCCCGTCGATCGTTCTGGCTTCGATATCGGCCAGGCGGGCGCGCTCTTCGTCGGCCTGTTCACGGGTAGCGTACAGCACGCCGTCGACGATGCGCGCTTCTTTTTCGCTCCTGGCAGCTTCCGCCTGCTCCTGCGTGGCATAGACAACACCCTCAAACATGTACCCGCGCAGCGCCCCGTCAGAAGCACGGAACGCCGTCACCTCGCCGACGACTGTCTTCGGCGGCTGAGCAGGAGCTGCCGGCGTAACAGGTGCGATTGGAGCTGTGGCAACTGGAGCTGTAGCACTCGACCGAACACCGCTCGCCTTTTCCGCTAGCACAGATGCAGGCGCAGGAGCCCCGCCTGCTTTCATCGCAGCTTCATAGCGAAGCGTGCGAGAGACTGATCGTGCGGCAGTCCAATATAGAATAGTATACAAAAGAGACTCTATGATGATCAATTCCCAATTAATGCCGGGGAATGGCGAAAAAATCATGCATAAAATGCCAATCAGCAAGCCAGGCGCCGAAAGGGCAAACACAATATAAGATAGGATTTTTCCTGATTTTTTGCCATTATACACTGCATAGCCCATGTAAAGAGGGAGCGCAAAGAACATATACATTATCAACTTCACTACTCTTATGACGACGTAAGCTTCATACGGCATCTCGCCCTGCGAAAGAGCATAGAGCAGTTCTTCCATCTCTGCATAGTACTGAGTAGTGAGTAAAAAGTTGATAAGCGTGAGCGCGACCATGATCCACCCACAGATTTTGCGCTTTTTTACGTCCTTTTCATATGCAACTTGGCTTATTGTGTTTACATCGCTCATTATGATTCTCCTCTCAGATTGATATGATCGCCGCGTTATGTGCTATGCACGGACGTTTTGCTGCTACCTTTTCATTTTCTCCGCTTCAGCCAGTTCACGCGTGGCGTAAACAACATGATCGAACATGTACCCGCGCAAAACGCCGTCAGGCGTGTAAAACGGAGTTATATCTTCCGCCGCCGGAACGTTTTGCAGCGTCGCATTTTTCACAGTGGGCATACCTTGCGTTTGAGGCGTACTATTTTGCAAGACAGACGACCTTTTAGGCAAACTAACGTTTTTATTCCTGTCTGACCTGATGCGTGATCTTTCCAGGAAGCCACTGCAAATCCACGCAACGGCAACCGCGCCGGCAATGACCCAGGAAAGAGTAAAGCCCTCGTCAAGTTTGAACGTTTGCCAAAACGCATCATAGCCAAAAGCACAGAAAGCGTTTTCCAGCCAATGGCTTTTGAAGCGGCCGTTATTGATCGCATTGAAGAACCACGCGAACATATAAACATCTCCTGCCACAGGAGCGGCTACATAAGCTGCATTCAATACAGTTTTCCATACATCAGGGTCAGAAAACAAAACACCCAGTCTTAGAAGCCGCCAGAAGATGACCGGCAGAGAAAAAGCCAGCGCGATCGAAAGCATGACATAACAGATCACTTTCTTAAACAGTAGCTCGTCGTCCATCGTGGGATTATCTCCTCTCTGTTCAAATGAATATACAGCAATTCAAATTCCTTCGGGCGCAATTATTTTCTATAGTAACAAACAAC
>JAGAYQ010000128.1 GCA_017940445.1 Pyramidobacter sp.
ACCGCCGGAAATCTTGTAGTTGTGGTTGTCGAACTTGCCGCCCGCATGCAGCACGGTGAGCACCACTTCGAGCGCCGGACGGCCGTTGGAGGGATGCGGATCGACGGGGATGCCGCGGCCGTTGTCGGCGACGCTGACGCTCTGATCCGGGTGCAGCGTGACGGTGATCTCGGTGCAGAAACCGGCCAGCGCCTCGTCGACGGAGTTGTCGACGACTTCGTAAACGCAGTGATGCAGTCCGCGCGTCGTGGTGTCGCCGATGTACATGCCCGGCCGCTTGCGGACCGGATCGAGCCCTTCGAGGATCTGGATGTCTTCGGCTGTGTACTGTGTGCTCATGAGTTTTCGACCTCCTGCTGCAAACGTGGAAGCTCGGGGTGGAGCGCTTCCTTCATCAGCTCGCGATAGCGGCGCGCCAGCGTGACGGGGCGAAAGCCGGTGACGCTCGTGCGTCCGCTTCCGTAATAGACGGTGGTGACGCCTGAATCGTGGACGAGCGCGATCACGTCTTCGAGAAAGATGCAGTCTTCTCCTTCGATGGGGATGAACACGAGCGTCCCTCCTTTGCGGGCTGAAAAAATACCTTCGTGTTATTTGAACCGTAACTGAACTATTATACCAGACGGGTCATGAATTTGCCGCAAAAAAATTTGCCTTTGTCATTGTCTGCGCGTTATGGTAGAGTAAACACGGGGGAATTTGTTTTTCAGGAAAAGGGGGATCCTCAAATGGAAAAGATTCGTCTTGGCAAAACCGGCCTGATGGTCAGCGCTTCGTCGTTCGGCGCCCTGCCCATCCAGCGCATCTCGGTCAAGGACGCCGGCTATCTGCTGCGCAAGGCGTATGACAGCGGGATCAACTATTTCGATACCGCCAACGCGTACAGCGACAGCGAGGAGAAGATCGGCGCGGCGCTCTCCGACGTGCGCGAGCATATCATCATCTCCACCAAGAGCGGCGGCAAGGACTACGATACGGTGCTGTCGCACATCCAGCTCAGCCTCAAGCGGCTGAAGACCGACTATATCGACCTGATCCAGCTGCACAATCCGTCCGAGCTGCCCGACGTGAACGATCCGCACAGCACCTACGCTGCCTGCGTGGAGGCCAAGCGCCGCGGCTACGTGCGCTTCATCGGCATCACCAACCACGGACGGGAGCGCGCCCGCGCTGCCGTGCTGTCCGATGCGTATGACACGCTGCAGTTCCCGCTCACCTGCATCGCGCCGCAGGAGGACATCGACCTGGCCCTGCTGGCGCACGAGCGCGACATGGGCTTCATCGCCATGAAGGGCATGGCCGGCGGACTGCTCAAGCACGCTGAGACGGCCTTTGTGTTCATGAAGAAATATCCGTTCGTGGTGCCGATCTGGGGCGTGCAGCGCGAGAGCGAGCTTGATCAGTTCCTGGAGATGGAAAAAAATCCGCCCAAGTATGAAGACTGGGCGGCGGAGATCGAGAAGGAAAAGCGCGAGCTGGCCGGCAGCTTCTGCCACGGCTGCGGCTACTGCCAGCCCTGCGCCGCGGGCATCGAGATCCAGACGGTAGCGCGCATGTCGCTGTTTCTGCGCCGCTCGCCCGTCGGCCCGTGGATGAGCGAAAAGAGCTATGCCATGATGATGCAGGCGGAGAAGTGCATCCACTGCAACGCGTGCAAGAGCCGCTGCCCCTACGGGCTGGACACGCCCCGGCTGATCGAGCAGAACCTGGCCGACTACAAGAGTTTCCGCGATGGCTGGCTGGCCGCTCAGCTGCGCAAAAACGAGCAGTAATTAAGGAAACGCTGATTTAATCCTATTATGCAGAATTAGACCAGCGCGCAGGAAACCTGAGAAAATGCGTCAGATCCGAAGAAACCTGTCCGAAAGGGGCTCCGGAGGCGTACTTCCGTACGTTGGAGGAGCCCCTCGGACAGCGTTTCGCAGGAGATGACGTATTTTATCAGCGTTTCCTTAAGAATGAAAAAAGGAAGCGCCCGCGCGGTGCTTCCTTTTTTTCGGGGTTTGCGTGGTAAAATTGGAGAAAACGACAATTTTTAAAAAGTGCCGTTTCATTTACAATCGCGACAAATCAGGAGGAGAAGCAAAAAATGGCTCTGATGTTCACAAAAAAGTTCGTCGTGCCGCTGTCCGAAGTGACGCCCGGCTACGCGCTCAAGCCCTTCCACATGCTCAACATGTTTCAGGACGCCGCCGACGGCGCGGTGGAAGCGCTCAATCCGCCTGCCGACTACTGGACGAACGGCTGCGGCTGGATGCTTTTGCAGTACACGATCCGCCTGAGCAAGCCTCTGATGGCCGGCGACAGCGTCACCATCAACACGGGGCACCGGCCGCTGCGCGACCTTTACTCGTGCCGCCGCTTCCGCTTCCTCGACGACGACGGAACGCAGTTCGGCCTGGCCGACAGCAAGTGGTGCTACGTCGATCTGGCCAAGCGCCGGCCGCTGCGTATGAGCCGCGTGCTGCCGCAGGTGTTCATGGACCGCGCCGAAGAAGTCTTCGAGCCCGAGTTCATCGATCCCGCGCCGCTTGAGCGCGTCGATCTGAGCACGAAGCTGCGCGTGAGGCTGGGCGAGCTGGACGTGAACGGCCATGTGAACAACGCCTATTACCTGAGCTGGGCCGCCGAGGCCGTGCCGCAGGACGTGTACCTGAGCTGCGGCATCGTCGAAGCCGACATCGTCTACAAGCACGAGGCGCTCAGCGGCATGGAGCTGCTCGTCGAGACGCAGCAGGACGGCCTGAATTTCCGCCACCGCATCACCAGCGGCGACACGCTTATCGCCAGCTTTGCGACGCGCTGGGAAAAAGTCCCGGAGCGCCGCGCATGATCGCCGCTGCCGACATCGGCGGTCACACGCTGACCGTCGGAACGGCCGACAACGGCGCCGTGACTGCCAAGATCACGACGGCCACGCCCAAGGAGCGCACGCCGCAGGCTGTCTGTGCGCGTATCCGCGAACTGCTGGACGAAATGGGCTGCCCTGAAGGCGAGCCGCTGGCGCTGGGCGTGCCTGGCTTCGTGATCGACGGCACGCACGTCGGCGCCTGCCCCAACCTGAACGGCTGGGAGGGCATGACGGCAGACGATCTGAGCCAGATGTGCGGCTGGCCCGTGACGCTCGCGAACGACT
>JAGAYQ010000129.1 GCA_017940445.1 Pyramidobacter sp.
ATCCTTGAACACACGCAGAATGATACGACGCGTAGCGTCCTGGCGCTTTTCACCTTCGTCGCCGTACAGAGCGGGCTTGCTCATCTCGATGTACCAGTCGCAGAAGTCGCCCCAGACGAACTCGTACAGCTCACGGGCAGCCTCGCCCATGAAATAGCCGTCGAGATCCTTCGTCACGGCTTCGTCAACGCTGCGCAGACGCTCCAGGATCCACCGGTCGTGCAGACGCATGTCCTCAGACGCGGGCAACGCATCGTAATCGCCGTCGCCAAGGTTCATCAGCGCAAAGCGCGCGGCGTTCCAGATCTTGTTGATGAAACGCTTGTAGTTCTCGATCTTCGACGGTCCGAGCAGGATGTCGCGCCCCTGCACCGTCAGAGCAGCGACAGTGAAGCGCAGCGCGTCAGCACCGTACAGCTTGATCATATCGATCGGGTCGATGCCGTTGCCGAGCGACTTGCTCATCTTGCGGCCCTTCTCGTCGCGAACGAGCGCGTGGATGAAAATGTCGTGGAACGGCACTTCATCCATGAACTCCAGCCCCATCATGATCATTCGCGACACCCAGAAGAAGATGATGTCGAAGCCCGTGACCATGACAGAAGTGGGATAGAAGTATTTCAGCTCTTCAGTGTTGTCCGGCCAGCCCATCGTCGAGAACGGCCAGAGGGCGCTGCTGAACCAGGTGTCGAGGACATCCTCGTCCTGCTTGATGTTATGCGAGCCGCAGTGTTCGCAGCAGTCGGGGTCGTGCTCCGCCACAGTGACGTGACCGCAGTCGGCGCACTGCCAGGCAGGGATGCGATGGCCCCACCAGAGCTGATGCGAGATGCACCAGTCGCGCACGCCGTCCATCCACTGATAGTACGTGCGGTCCCACTGAGCAGGGATCCAGTTCATGCGTCCGGCTTTTGAAGCCTCGACGCCGCGCTCGGCCAGAGGAGCGACCTTGACGAACCACTGCTCGCTCAGATACGGCTCCACCGTCGTACCGCAGCGATAGCAGTGACCGACCTGGTGAGGAAGATCCTCGATGTGGTCAAGCACGTTCTCAGCGGTCAGCAGCTCAACGCTCTTGGCGCGGGCGTCGGCCACATTCATGCCGTCCATTGCCTTGGCAGCCTCGGGCAGGTTCATCATCTTGCCGTCGCCGTCAATGATCTGGATCGGCTCCAGATTATGCGTGCGGCCCACCTGGAAGTCGTTGGGGTCGTGAGCCGGCGTGATCTTCACAAAACCGGTCCCGAACGCCGGGTCGACCATGCGGTCGGCGATCACGGGGATCGTGCGGCCGCCTGTCATCGGCACGACAACCTCGCGTCCGACGGCATAGGCATGCGTCTCATCGCTGGGATGAACAGCGACAGCCACGTCGGCAGGGATCGTCTCGGGACGGGTCGTCGCGATCATGATGAAGTCAGTGCTGTCCTTGAAGTAATAGCGCACATAGTACATGTGCCCCATTTCTTCTGAATGCTCGACTTCAATGTCTGAAAGCGCTGTATGGCAGCGGGGGCACCAGTTGACGATATACTTGCCCTTGTAGATCAGGCCTTTTTTGTACAGACGGCAGAACACAGTACGCACAGCCTTCGACAGGCCCTCGTCCATCGTAAAGCGTTCACGTTCCCAGTCACAGGAGTCGCCCAGCGCCTTCATCTGATTGACGATGCGGTTGCGGTACTCTTCTTTCCACTCCCAGGTGCGCTTGATGAACGCCTCACGGCCGAGGTCATGGCGCGACTTGCCCTCGCTGGCAAGACGGCGCTCAACCACGTTCTGCGTAGCGATGCCGGCATGATCGGTGCCCGGCAGCCAGAGCACGGAATAGCCGCGAGCGCGCTTATAGCGGGCAAGGATGTCCTGGAACGTCTGATCGTAAGCGTGTCCCATGTGCAGAGCGCCGGTAACGTTCGGCGGGGGCAGCACGATCGAAAACGCTTTTTTGCTCTTGTCGACTTTCGCGTCGAACAGCTTTTGGTCAATCCACCACTGATACCACTTGCCTTCAAGCGGCGCGGGATCGTAATTCTTTGAAAGGTCTCCATTGCGCGTTGGCATTGCGATTTCCTCCCATTCAACTTTCGTCTTCGCTCAGCGCTTCGTCGAGATAACTCTCGATCTGCCCTCTGAGAGATTCGATCGTCTCCGGCTCGTCGACTGAAACGGCCAGAGGCAGCCCCCATGAATAGATCTTTGTATCGAAATAGCCGTTGATCGTGCTGCGGCGTTTCGTCTTCGCTATTTTATCAGCTTTTGTGAAAACGCACAGCACCGGAACGCCAAGATCTGAAAGCCACTCCTGGAGTTCACGGTCCTTATCCTTGAGTCCGTGGCGGATATCGACGAGATGCACGACCAGCGCCAGCTCCTCACGGCGTTCGATATACTGCGTGATCAGCTTTGCCCAGTCGCCGCGCTCGTCTTTGCTGCGCGATGCATAACCGTAGCCGGGCAGATCGACTAGGACAAATGGCCGCGGAGCCTGCACGTCAAAGAAATTAACGCTGCGGGTCATGCCCGGCGATGAGCTGACGTGAGCCATCTTCTGTCCCACCAGCTTGTTCAGCAGCGACGATTTGCCGACGTTCGACCTGCCTGCTAGGGCAATCTCAGGCAGACTGCCGGCCGGGAACTGCTGCGGCTTATAGGCCGTGCAGGTCAGCTTCGCTTTCCAGACGCTCATTCCGCGTCCTCTTTCGTAAATATACGGTCGAACACCTGATTCGCGCGGCGCACGAAGATGAATCGGACGCCTTCAGTGATCCACGGCTCCATGTCTTCGACATCAGGACGATTGGCCTCGGGCACAAACAAGTCGACAATGCCGAAGCGCTTGGCAGCGAGGGTCTTTTCGCGCAGGCCGCCAATGGGCAGCACGTCGCCGCGCAGCGAAATCTCGCCCGTCATGGCAAATCCGGGGCGGCACTTGCGGCCGGACAAGGCTGAAAACAGCGCAACGGCCATCGTGATGCCGGCTGAAGGCCCGTCCTTGGGGATCGCCCCCTCGGGAACGTGCAGATGCAGACTGAGCGAGTGCCAGCGTGGTTCCGTCATACCTCCGGAAAGCTCTTTCCAGTGTGATTTGATGAATCCAAGCGCAGCCATCGCCGATTCCTGCATGACCTTGCCGAGATTGCCGGTCAGCTGAAGCTCGCCGCGGCCGCTCATTTTCACGGCCTCGATCGGCATCACATCGCCGCCCGCGGCTGTCCAGGCCAGGCCAACGGCAACACCAGCCTCAGGCTTTTTCGGCAGCCGAACGTCGGGCGAGTGAGGCGCGCCGAGATACTCATGCAGGTCCTTCACGCCAACGGTGACTTTTTTGACCTTCTCGCCCTGTTCCTCGCGCTCAAGACGGG
>JAGAYQ010000130.1 GCA_017940445.1 Pyramidobacter sp.
ACGCTACACCGCACAGGTGGTCGACGCAATGCGCCAGCTCCACAGCGACGGTATACCGATCGTGCTTATCACAGACACAGGAATTTCCCCCATGCAGACTTATTCAAAACTCACGTTCTCTTGCGGCAGTGCATCCGGCTATTACTTTCCCAGCTACGCAGGATGCCTGTCGCTAATTGGCGTCATCTGCCGCGCCGCGGCCAGCAGCCGCAAAAAAGACGCCGCCGAGCATATCCGCTTCCTTGAAGAGCGCCTGCTCAACCATGGCGTGTTTATCTGATTTTCACCAGCCTAAAACTTAGATTCAACAAAAAAGTTCCACACAGAACATCATTGTGATGTCTGCGTGGAACTTTTTGTATTCAGTTCTGCGATTCTAGGAATGCACGAGCGCGGCAACAGCCTCGCGCACGGCCTCGAAACCCTGCGCCGCGTTCAGTTCGTCGATCTTCATGAACGACAGGTGAGCGCCGACGTAATTGCGGAAGGCGTTGAATCTGGCACCGTCCAGGTCGCTTTCGTTCATGCCGTACTGTTCCGCGGCCAGGCGGCGCAGCAAGGCAACGGCGCGCGCCGCCGCCGGCATGGAAAGCACGTAGTCGCCGTCGCCGAAGTGGACGGCGAACCACTCATGCTGATGGGGCTTGGGCAGTTCTGTCTGCGACGGAGCGAGCAGGCCCAGCTCGACGGGATCGCGCTCGGCCATCAGGGCGGCGACGGCAAGACAGTCAACGACTTCCGCTTCTTTTTCGGGCTTATTGGGGGCGACGTGAGCGCATGCCTGCGCGAGGATGACCGAGGCTGGCAGACCGCGCTCGATCGACTCGGCCAGCGACATGACGAGATGCCCGCCCTTGCCCGCTACGGGATAATCGGTGCGGAAGGTGCCGTCGGGGTTCCAGCTGTGGATCTGACACTTGGCGATGTCGTGCGCGATCTGGGCGGTGATAATGGCGTCGCGGTCAAGGCAGCAGCCGAAATAGCGCTGGTACATATCGCAATAAAACAGCGATGTGTCAATGTTCAGCGCCACGTGGACGGCCAGGCCGCCGGGATAGGCGTGGTGGCTGTCCCAGCCGCTGCCGGGCGTGGTCGAAAACGGCTGTACGGGCCCTTCGGGCGGGAACAGGTCGGCCGCAGAGGTCTTGGCCGGATCGATGAGGCCGCGCTGCACCAGCTGCCCATGAAGGTGTGCGGCTTTGTCAGGGTCGTTCCAGCGCTTTAAAAAACGCAGCCGGGGATCGCTGAGCAGGTCAAAGCACGCCCGGCGCAGCGAGTCGTCGTGAACGGACGCGGCGGCCTCTGCTACGGTGCGGCAGGCATGGGCGATCAGTGCCGAGTCGCGGATCACGTCTGCCGGATGGCGCGGCAGTTCGGCCATTTTCAGCGGCTGTCCGGCGGCCGGCGCGGCAAATGAGTTTATGAACAGTCTGTTCTCGTCGTACATCGTTTTTCACCTCGCGAAAATGCGGCAGGCAGCGCCCGCTTGTTGAAAATTTATCTGATTATACCGCAGATTCTGACAGGATGAGAAAATATGTTTTTCACCAATGCAATCAAAGAAAATCTATGGACAAATATTTGTGCGGCTATTATAATTAGATCACGCACGGCGGTTAAATAAAGCTCGCTTGCAGTCTTGTTTTCCGCCGTTCAAATATCGTATTCCGGGGGAGGAGAAACAATGAAAAAAGCGTTAGCGGTTTTACTGGCGGCAACACTTGTGCTGAGCGCGGGAGCGGCTCTGGCGGAGCCCAAGTACAAAGAGCACATCGTCTATGGCGACAACGCCCAGATCGTGCTGCTCGATCCGCACGGCAACGTCAACGACAACGAACACCACGGGCGTCTGTTCATCATGTCGCACGACCGTCTCTCCTACTACAACAACGAGACGAAGAAGCTTGAGCCGCAGCTGGCCAAGAGCTGGGAGTTCAACGACACGTTCGACAAGATCCGCGTGCTCCTGCGTGACGACGTGAAATTCCAAAACGGCGAGCCGCTCACCGCCGCCGACGTGGAATTCTCGCTCGGCCGCAAGCGCGCCGGCCCCATCACGCAGTTCTACGATCACGCCGAGATCGTGAACGACCACGAGCTGGTCATCTGCCTGAAAAAGCCCAACACCGACTTTATGGCGCTGATGGCCACCACGCCTGCTTCCATCGTCAGCAAGAAGACCTGCGAGGCCGACCCCAAGAACGGTTTCGCCGTCGGCACGGGCCCCTGGATCATCGACGTTGACAAGTATGTGCCGGCCGACCGCGTGGAGCTGCACCGCAACGACAACTACTGGGGCGAAGTGCCCAAGACAAAGTTCTTCACGTTCCGCTACATCGGCAACGCTTCGTCGCGCCTGATCGCCGTGCAGAACGACGAAGTTGACGTGACCTACGAGATCTCGTTCAACGAGATGGAGGACGCCAAGGCCGACCCGAACATCGAAGTGGTGCCCTACTCCGGCACTTCCACGCAGTATCTGGCCTTCAACAATTCGAGCGGCCCCGCCACCGACATCAACCTGCGTCTGGCCATCGCCCACGCGATCAACCGCGACGAGATCATCAAAGTGGTAGGCGACCCCAACGGCAAGCCCACCTACACGCAGTTCAACTGGGCCGCGTCCGGCTACAAGCCCGATTTTGCCACGCCAATCGGCTATGATCCCGAAAAGGCCAAGGAATACGTGGCCAAGTGCAACGGCAACACCAAGCTGCAGATCATGGTCAACACCACCAGCGAAGTGTACAAGGACATCGCCGAAGTCATCCAGGAGCAGTGCCGCAAGGTCGGCATCGACATCGAGATCTGGGAAGTCGACGGCGCCGGTCTGTCGGCCAACTCGCGCTACCGCTCGCCCAAGCATCAGGCACTGATTTACGCCATCAGCTACGGCATGTACAACAGCGACATCGCCCGCACGCTGGGCGTTGACAGCAACGCCAACAAGGGCATCGTCAACGACGCGCGCATCACCGAGCTGCTGGGCGAAGGCGTGCGCACGCTCGATCCGGAAAAGGTCAAGGCCATCTACGGCGAGATCCAGGACATCGTCCACGACAAAGCCTATTATGTGCCGCTGTTCTACCGCAGCAAGACGCTTGTGTGGCGTAAGGGCTTCAAGGGCGTCACCCCTGATCCCCTCAGCCGCCACAACTTCCGCTACGCCTATCTGGAAGAGAAATAGACAAGCGGGCGTTTCGTCCTAACAGAATAGCGTCATAACACACGCGGGAGCTTTACACGAATATTCGGCAAAGCTCCCGCTTTTTTCAAAACACTGGTTTGTAAAAATCATTTTTCAGGATACGGCGGTGAATCTCGACACCATGCAAAGATACATCTTCAAAAGGATCTTGATGCTCATCCCGGTCATCCTCGGCGTGTCGCTCCTCGTCTATGTGATGATGGACCTGGCGCCGGGCAACATGATCGACATGATCAGCGGCGACATGACCGAGCAGGAAGTCGCCAAGCTCTACCACGAATACGGCTACGACCGCAGCGTGTTCTACCGCTACTTTCATTATATGAAAGGCCTGTTCCAGGGCGACCTGGGCTATTCGCCCGTCTACCGTCAGGAGGTGTGGAAGCTCTACATGCAGCGGCTGCCTGCCACGATCAAGCTGGCCGGCGCGTCGATCTTGGTGTGCATCGTGCTTTCCATCCCGCTGGGCATCAAGTCGGCGACCAAGCGCGGCTCGCTGACCGACAACACCTGTTCGGTGCTGGCCATTCTGGGGCTGTCGATGCCCAACTTCTGGCTGGGGCTGATGCTGATGGTCTATTTCGGCCTCAAGCTGCACTGGCTGCCCTCCAGCGGCGACACCGAGGGCATCAAGAGCCTGATCCTGCCGGCTTTCACCGTCGGCACGGGGCTGATGGCCACGCTGATGCGCACCACGCGGTCGAGTATGCTCGACGTTTTGCGCCAGGACTACCTGCGCACAGCCAGGTCGAAGGGCGTGCCGGAACGCACGGTCATCAACAAGCACGCGCTGCGCAACGCGCTGATCCCCATCATCACCGTCATCGGCAACCAGATGGGCCATGCCCTGGGCGGCGCCGTGGTGACGGAAAACGTGTTCTCGTGGCCGGGCGTGGGGCGAATGCTGATCGACGCCATCCGCCAGCGCGACACGAACACCGTCACGGGCTGCCTGATCATGACGACGATCATGATCAGCGTCATCATGCTGATCGTCGACATCGTCTACGCGTTTGCCGATCCGCGCCTCAAAGGACAGTAT
>JAGAYQ010000131.1 GCA_017940445.1 Pyramidobacter sp.
CTTCGTGCGCAGCCGCGGACGAAACACACGGGAGGAAAACGACAATGGATGAAAAAATCGTGCAGACGGCGGGCCGTCAGGCGCTGGGCGAGTTCGCGCCCATGTTTGCGCACCTCAACGACGACGTGCTCTTCGGCGAAGTGTGGAACGAGAAGGCGATCAGCCACAAGACCAAGTGCATCGTCACCGTCGTCTCGCTGATGGCGTCGGGCATCACCGACTCGTCGCTCGTCTATCATCTGCAGAACGCCAAGGCCCACGGCGTGACCAAAGAGGAGATCGCCGCGATCATCACCCACGCCACAATGTACGTCGGCTGGCCTAAAGGCTGGGCCGTGTTCCGCCTCGCCAAGGACGTGTGGAACGAGAGCGCGCCCGCGCAGACGGAGCTTGAAAAGTACGCGGCCACGATCTTCTTCCCCGTCGGCAAGCCGAACGACGCCTATGCAAAATACTTTACGGGCAAGAGCTACCTTGTCCCCGTTTCCACGGAGCAGGTCCCCGTCTTCAACGTCACGTTCGAGCCGGGCTGCCGCAACAACTGGCATGTGCACCACGCGACCAGCGGCGGCGGACAGATGCTGATCTGCGTCGGCGGGCGCGGCTGGTATCAGGAATGGGGCAAGCCTGCCGTGGCGATGACGCCGGGCACGGTCGTCAACATCCCCGCGAACGTCAAGCACTGGCACGGCGCGGCTGCCGATTCGTGGTTCTCGCACCTGGCGGTCGAAGTGAAGGGCGAAAACGCCGGCAACGAATGGCTTGAGCCCGTGTCCGACGCCGATTACGGCGCGCTGAAATAATTTTTCTCTGTGCATAAAAACGGAGTTTCGTCTCACTACGGGACGAAGCTCCGTTTTTTATGTTCCACATGGAAAGATCACCGCGGCACGCCCGGAATGCAGAGCGCGCCGCGGCGGGGTATTACAGTTTGCTGAGGATCTGCGCAAATTCTGCCATCGTATGTGCGTCTTTAATCGGCTCGGCATCGTTGGCGAAGACCATGAAATACTGGTATCTCCTGCCGTCCTCAGTGGCGGCGGACAGCGTCGCTTTGTCCGCCCACAGGCGGCCCAGCTTCAATTTGTCGCGGCTGTCGTCGTTTTTGAGAAAAGCCCCTTTGGTTTCAGCCAGCACGATCGTGCCTTTTTCCGTCAGCAGCATCAGATCAGGATAATGATTCAAAAATCCGCCGTTGATACAGAAGTCTTTTCTTTCGATATTACGGTGCCACCACTTCACGTTCGGCGCTGCCGTGAGCGTTTTGATCAAATCCTTTTCCAGCCCGTTCGTCCGCCCTTCGGCGGCGTACAGTGACTGTCCGAACAGCTTTTCCGCGTCAGGCTCGGGCAGCGTGATCTGTTTCGGCAGGCGGTACGAGGGGCGGCAGACGATCTCCAGCGTGTCGACGCGGCGGAAAAACTCGTCTCGGCAGTGCGCTTTGATGAGATTCCTCACGTTGTCCGTAATCAGCAGGGCGAAACGCTGCGGCGAGCGTTCCATCTGCTCCAGCTGCTCGCGCGAAAGCTCGCCGATCACGCGGTCGACATAGCGCTTCAGCTCCGCTGTTTCCACTTCGTCGATACGGTCGACCGCTTGCAGGATCAAATCGCGGCAGATGTGCCGGCGCGATTCCGGTGTCTTGCCGCTGAGAAGACGCCGGAAGTCCTTCTGATCTTCCGCGCTCATCGAAAACGCTTTTGGCACGCCGCCGGCGTCCGTCACATCGACGCGCGTCATCTGTTCGTCAAGCGCTGCAAAATCCAGATTGCACGACTTGCCTGCGAGCGTGAAACTGCTGCACAGTTCCCCGCGGTCAAGCAGCCTGACTTCACCGTCGCCGAAGATCGACGGCTCCGACTTCACGAAAAATTGCGGGATGGCGAGCGACAGTGCCTCGTCGGCAAACTTCTCGATCATGGCATAGGTTTTGTTCATGTCCGTCGCTCCTTCGGGAACGCTTATGCGCCCGCTTTCTCCGGCCGTGGCGGCGCGCTCCTCGTAATCGTCGCCAGCCTGTCCGGCAGCTTCCAGCATCCCCGAGGCATTGCCGCTGTCGGTCGCTGTGTTTTCAGCACCCGCGCTGACGGGCGCGGCCGGCGTCTCTGCTGGCGAAGTGGACGGCTGTTCATCCGGCTGCGGCACTGTCGTATCGTCGCTGTCTTGAAGCGGCAGCGGCAGCGTCGGCGGCTTTTTCGGCTGTGAAACGCGCCATGAGGCAGGCGCATTCTCCGGCTCTACAGGACCGGCACGACGACAGTCTGCCTCGCTGAATCCGGCACTGTTCAGCGCCGCGACGATCTTTTGCAGCGCCGCGTCAAAGTCGGCCGACGACGTGAGCACATAGCTCATGTTCAGCGCCTTGTCACGGCACGCGTGCGCGTTCGGCTGACGCAGGATTCTCCCCAGGATCTGCTCCACGTCCACGGCGCTCGACCTGTTGGCCAGCGCTGCCAGCACGTAGGCAAACGGACAGTCCCAGCCTTCTTTCAGCGCGTTCACCGTAACGATGTAGCGCACCGGACACGACGGCGACAGCAGATCGACGTTTTTCAGCTCGTTCACCGCCGCCGTTTTTACCGCGATCTGCTCACGCGGCACGCCCATGGCGATAAGCGCGTCGCGCACGTTTTCAAACGTCTGCGCGTCGTCCTTATCCTTCGGCTCCGCCTGAAACAGCGCGATCGGCCGGATGTACGCGCCGCTGCCGCCCGGTCCGGCTTCCTTCACGGATCGGTTTTCAAGCGCGTTGCGCAGGTCGACCGCGTCGGCCATCACATCGTTTTGCGTGCGGCGGTTATAGACGATCACCGGCAGCTTCACCATGTGCTCGCGCTTGAGCGAATACGCGCTGACACACGAGACCACGTTGCTCTCCTTCCGCGGCGTCGCCGTCAGGTCGAGCACGAATGCGGGATTGAAGCCCCGCAGCATCTCAAGA
>JAGAYQ010000132.1 GCA_017940445.1 Pyramidobacter sp.
GCTGTTTTCGCTCTGCAAAAAAATTTCCGGCCTTCCTTTTTGGGAACGCCGGAAATTTTTTTGGGGGATCACGGCGACATGATCGCCGCCAGGGAGCCGACAAACAGAAAAACGATGAACGCCAGCGCCCACCGAAACTCAGCGGCTTGCAGCAGTTCGCGCAGCAAGGCCCAGAAGCTTTCGCGCCGCCCCCCGCGCCCCGAGCCGTCAGGAGTGACGCGCCTGGTCCCGCCGCCGGGGAGCAGTTCGTCGGCGACAGGGTGATCGTAGATTCTGACCCGGCCGAAGATGGCCGCATAAGCGATGGCAACCGGCACGGTCAGACAGTACCAGGCAGCGCCGTATTCCGGCCGCAGCTCCGTCAGGACCTCACGGGGAGCGCCAAGCATCACGCGCACGGTAGCGATCACCCAGGCTGTCAGCGCCGGCAGAAAGATCGCCGCAAACGTCGCCGCCAGAAACGCGAACACGCGCGACGGCGTATAAAAACGCAGTCTGACAGGCTTGAGCTCGCCGCCGACCTTTTCAAAAAAGACGGGGCCGCTCACAAGCGAGTCCGCCGGCCCCGCGTCGTTTCGGCTCCTGAAAATGAGCCGTCGCACGCGCGCGCCTCGTCCCTGCGAAAAGATCGTGAACATGATCAGCCCAAAGGCCGCGCCGCCCATCAGCGCCAGTTCGAGCGACCGAAAACCCAGCCAGAACGCGAGCGCGATCGCCAGCGTGATCAGCGTCGGCTCGATCAGCCAGGGATACGTCGTCTTTTCCTTCGCGCGCGAAACGGCCACACGTCCCGTCTGACCGTTGACGGCAGCCTCGACGCCATGTGCGCGCAGCACGTACATGGGCAGCAGGGCGGGGACGTTCACCGCGTCGCGAGAAGAAACGCGCACATGCACTCCGGTCGTCTGCATGGCGCGCATGACGGCCGGCAGAAACGTCTCTTCCACCTCTGCGGCCGCACGCGAGGCGGCCGAGGCAGCGTCGAGATCGGAAAGCTTGACCTTCTGCCCGGCGACATAGCCGTATTCAAAGCCGCGCAGAGCGTCCCAGTCGAACGGTTCCGCCGCGTCAAGCACCTTGTTGTCGAGCTGCCGCGAAACATTGACAGCCAGTCCGTTCATGCAGCCGCCGCAGGTGTAGGCCCGCGTCGAATTGTCGCGCGTCACGCGCGCCGTCACGGGCCCTTTGACGATCTGATACGGCAGATAAAAACCTTCCAGCCGCTCAAGCGACCACATCACGGCCTTCGCTTCTTTCGTGCGGGCGTTGCGGGCCGCCCACTCGCGCAGGCGATTTTTTGCCTCGTCGGGCGTAACGGCGAACGGGATGATCAGCTCGGGAAAGTCCGCCTGCTCCACAAAATCCCGCCGCAGCAGCGCCGTGCCGCAGAACGGACACGATGCCGCTCCCTGCGAAGCCTCCATCACAATCCGTGCCGCGCATTTTGGGCAGCTCAGTTCGACGCGCGTATACTCGACCGCCGACTTGGCGCGGGCGGCGCGATGCCGCTTCTGCCAGGAGGCGACCTCGGCCGGGAATTCCTCGGCGCTGCGCCTGCTGCCGCAATAAGAACACGTGTAGGACTGAGACGCGATGTCGAAGACGATCGGCGCACCGCAGTTTTTGCAGGTCAGCCCCAGCGGAGAGCTGTTTTTGCGGGCGTTTGCCTGCTCCGCGCTCATCGCCGCAGCTCCTAGCCGGCCGCGGGGATGCGGCCTTTCAGCCTCGTGCGCCGCTCTTTGGCCGGGTCTTTCCAGTCGGCAAAGTCGGGCACGGTGATCTGGTCGAGCCAGATGCTGCCGTCATCAGTCAGGCCCATGACCTGATAGCTGTCGGCCGTGCTGCTCTCGGTGATCTGCGCGTCCTCGCCGACAGCCGCGTCGTAGACGAACGCGTCGAGGGCGTAGCCCGGCTCGCGGCCGCTTTTCAGCTCGGCTTCGAGGTTGAGGCGCGAATAGGCCACCCGCCACGGGTCGATCCAGTAAAACGCCCCATACGTCGGGCGCAGCGTGAACTGATGCGACAGAGCGCCCTCATGCTCGCGCAGCGTCAGCTTGTACAGCTCCAGATCGTGAAGCTGCGAGCCTTCTTCTCCGCAGACGACGATCAGACGCTCTCCGGCGGGCGAGATGCTCACGTCGCGCACCCGCTCTGGTTCGGCGGCGGGGATGACGGCGCAGAGGTTCATGTCCTCCTGTCCGGCAAAGACGTACACAAGCGGCACTTCGTCCTTCAGGCGGGGATCGTCCTTTTCGCTGGCGACGAACCAGTAGTACGGCACGCCGCCCGCATCGCCGCTCTGTTCAACGCTGTCGCGGAACGTGCCTTTGTGAAGCGCTGTCTTCAGCTCGCTGCGTCCGTCTGCACCGAGCATGACGACGCGCTCGTTCAGTTCGTCGATCAGGAACGTATGCGCGGGGTTCTTCCACCAGCTGCCTGGCTTCCAGTCGGGCAGCCAGACGTAGTTCGATTCGATCTTCAGGTGTTCGTTGCTTTCGATCCCTTCGGCCCACTGCTCAGGCGTGTCGACAAAGTAATGCCCCATCAGCACGAAGCCGTCGCGATAGCCCAGCTGCACGTACTCGTCGGTCGGCGTCGCCGGAGCCAAAACGCGCGACCGGCGGCTGACGGTATCGTACAGGCACACGGACGTGTATCCCGCTTCCGAGCCGGACGCGCCGGGCTTTTTCATCTTCGTATCGTCGTAAGCGGTGTAGGCAAAGCGGCGCTCGTCCGTCCATGAAGGACCGCTCCAGTCGAGTGCAGAACCCCGCACTGACGTGAGCGGGCGCATCTGTGAATAGATGTAGACGCGGTTGATCCGGCTGCTCTCGCCCTCCGGGATCGAGAGGACGAACTTCATGCCGTCGGGCGAAGGCGACACGGCAAGGCCGGACACAGCGTTCTCAACCGGGATGAATTTCGTCTGCCGGCCGTTCGTGCCGAAAAAGACCGCCCCGGACACGGGCACCTTATCGGGATCGTTTTCCGTTGACACGATCGCGTAGTAGTACTTGACGTTCCCTCCGACTCTCGCCGCCGCCAGTGAGCAGCTCAGCGCGACTTTTCTGCCGTTTTTGAGACGGTAGACAGCGCCCTGGCCGGGATCGGCAGCATACTGCGCCGCCGCGCTTTTCGCGCCGGACGCGCCGGTCCGCGGCGCCGCGGCCGCAAAAGCGCCCAGTGTCAGCAGCGCCGCAAGTGCCAGCGCGAAGATCCGAGTTTTCTTATCCATGCACACAGCCTCCTTTGTTCTGTCGCGGACGTTCCCGGCTTTCTCCGGGAACATGTCCGTTCTGTTCTGCCTTTCATTATAGAAGCGCTGATTAAATCCTATTATGCATAATGTGACCAGCGCACAGGAAACCTGAGAAAATGCGTCAGATCCGAAGAAACCTGTCCGCAAGGGGCTCCGGAGGCGTACTTGCGTACGTTGGAGGAGCCCCTCGGACTGCGTTTCGCAGGAGATGATGTATTTTCTCAGCGTTTCCATTATATCAGCAAAAGCGGCGCGCGCTTCACCCGGAAAGGCGAACGTGCGTCCGATCTCCGCAGAATCTTTTGGTATCTCAGCAAAAACGTGATATGATAAGGGCATCAATGTGTTCATCAATCGATCAACAGGAGGAACTTCCCATGAAAAAGTTTATAGCTCTGCTGCTTTTGCTCGCAGCCGCAGCGTCCGCACAGGCCGCAGTGAAGGAGATCGACGGCGGATTTTTCACGCTCCGCGTCTGGGTCAATCCAGCGACGCGCACCGGCAAGGACTGGACGCTGACGCAGCACAGCGAGACATCGGCGTCGGTCACGCCGCCGGACAAGTCGTTCGTCCTCTCCGTCAGCGTCTTCGACTCCAGCGCTTCATCGCTGAAAGACCTGGCAGCCAGCCTCGCTCAGACGCACGGCGCGCGCGAACTCACGAAGATGGCCGGCGAAGGCGAAGCGTATGAGTACGTCGGCTCATCGTCAGGCCTGCCTCTTTACGCGCAGACGTTTGACCTCGGCGCAGGCAGAGCCGGCTATATCGCCATCCTCGGCGACTATGAAAGCGGCGCAGCTGCCGGGGCGTTCAACTCCGTCCGTTTCGTGGATCCGGAGACCCAAGAAAAGAAGCTCAAATCCGCTCAAAAGTAACGCAGCGCTCCGTCGACTGAGCCGCTGACAATTTATCCTGCCCCGTCAACTCATGCGGCCCCGACGATCGATCGCCGGGGCCGCTTTTTTCGCACGCGGCGAACTTCACCTTTTGGGGTGATTGCTTTGAGCGTCGAAAATGATAGGATATTTTCATCATCATGAGGAAAGGAGCGCCGTGTCATGAATCGAACCCTGGAATTTGCCAGATCCCTGCTGGGGCAGTCGAC